>NZ_JBEXSI010000041.1:0-64565 GCF_040613515.1 Streptomyces sp. NPDC006261 | reverse complement strand
TGGTTCGCCTACGCGCCGCTGAACGACGCGGTCCGCTCGCCGGGCATCGGCGCCGACATGTGGATCATGGGTCTGGCCTTCTCCGGCTTCGGCACGATCCTCGGCTCGGTCAACTTCATCACCACGATCATCTGCATGCGCGCTCCCGGCATGACGATGTTCCGCATGCCGATCTTCACCTGGAACGTCCTGCTGACCGGTGTCCTGGTCCTGCTGGCCTTCCCCGTTCTCGCCGCCGCGCTCTTCGCGCTGGAGGCGGATCGGAAATTCGGTGCACATATCTTCGACTCCGCCAACGGCGGCGCGCTGCTGTGGCAGCACCTCTTCTGGTTCTTCGGACACCCAGAGGTGTACATCATCGCCCTGCCGTTCTTCGGAATCATTTCCGAGGTCATCCCGGTCTTCAGCCGCAAGCCGATGTTCGGCTACATCGGTCTGATCGCCGCGACGATCGCCATCGCCGGCCTTTCGGTGACGGTGTGGGCGCACCACATGTATGTGACGGGCGGCGTGCTGTTGCCGTTCTTCTCCTTCATGACGTTCCTCATCGCGGTGCCGACCGGTGTGAAGTTCTTCAACTGGATCGGCACGATGTGGAAGGGGTCGCTGTCCTTCGAGACACCGATGCTCTGGGCCGTCGGCTTCCTGATCACCTTCACCTTCGGTGGTCTGACCGGCGTCATCCTGGCCTCGCCCCCGATGGACTTCCACGTCTCCGACTCGTACTTCGTCGTCGCGCACTTCCACTACGTCATCTTCGGCACCGTGGTCTTCGCGATGTTCTCCGGATTCCATTTCTGGTGGCCGAAGTTCACCGGCAAGATGCTGGACGAGCGGCTCGGGAAGATCACCTTCTGGACGCTGTTCGTCGGCTTCCACGGCACGTTCCTGGTGCAGCACTGGCTCGGTGCCGAGGGAATGCCGCGTCGCTACGCGGACTACCTCGCCGCCGACGGCTTCACCGCGCTGAACACGATTTCCACCATCGCGTCCTTCGTGCTCGGCCTGTCGATGCTGCCGTTCTTCTACAACGTCTGGAAGACCGCCAAGTACGGCAAGAAGGTCGAGGTCGACGACCCGTGGGGTTACGGCCGCTCGCTCGAGTGGGCGACCTCCTGCCCGCCGCCGCGGCACAACTTCCTCACCCTGCCGCGGATCCGTTCCGAATCCCCGGCGTTCGACCTGCACCACCCGGAGATCGCGGCGCTCGAGCAGCTTGAGTACCACTCCGAGTCGGACAAGGCCCTCGCCGGCGGCAAGGAGGCAGGCAAGTGAAGATCCAGGGACAGCTGTTCATCTGGCTGAGCGTCTTCATCCTCGGCATGGCCGTCGTGTACGGCGTGTGGTCGAAGGAGCCGGTCGGCACCACAGCACTCTTCCTGGCCTTCGGGCTCGCGGTCATGATCGGCTTCTACCTGGCCTTCACGGCCAACCGGGTCGACGCCATGGCCCAGGACGACAAGGAAGCCGACGTCGCCGACGAGGCGGGCGAGCTGGGGTTCTTCTCCCCGCACAGCTGGCAGCCGCTCTCCCTGGCGATCGGTGGCGCCTTCGCCTTCATGGGCGTCGTCTTCGGCTGGTGGCTGCTGTACTTCTCGGCTCCGCTGCTCCTGATCGGCCTCTTCGGCTGGGTCTTCGAGTACTACCGGGGTGAGAACCGCACCCAGTGACACCCTCTGGAGGGTGACACCGCACTACCCCACGAGGGGCCCGCGTCGCGCGAAGCGACACGGGCCCCTCGCTCGTTTGCAGTCACTGAACGCGCTGGATCGGATGAATCTTCTTACGTTGGGTTCATGAACCACACGCCGCGCATCCGCACCGTAGTGAGCTGCACTCTGCTGGTCGTGACCCTCGGCGCGGGTGCGACCGCCTGTGGCGAGCCCGACGGACACCCGCTGTCGACGAAGCCGTACGACGCGGGGGACCAGGTCTCCTTCAACGGCCCCTCCAAGAACGAGAAGGCCGACCCCGACAAGCCCCTGGAAGTCACCGTCAAGGGTGACGACAGCCGCATCACCGACGTCAGCGCCGTGGACACGGGGGGCCGCCACCTGGCGGGCGAGCTCTCCGCCGACGGCAGGAGGTGGCGCTCCACGGCCCCGCTGGCGGCCGGCACCGGATACACCGTCAGGGTCTCCACCGAGAACGGGGACGGCGCTCCTGGCACCCGTACGCTCTCCTTCGACACCTCCTCGCCCAAGAAGCTGCTGAAGGTCGCCTTCGGCCCGGAGGCGGGCACCTACGGCGTCGGACAGCCCATCACGGCGGAACTCAGCGCTCCGGTCACCGACAAGGCGTCCAGGGCCACCGTCGAGCGCGCTCTGAAGGTCCGCTCCACCCCGGCCGTCACCGGCTCCTGGTACTGGGTCGACGACAAGAAGCTGCACTACCGGCCCCAGGAGTTCTGGCCGGCCGACGCCACCATCGAGGTCCGCTCCAACCTGGCGGGCATCAAGGTGACCAACGCCCTCTACGGGGCCGAGGCCAAGCCCCTGAAGATCACCACCGGCGACCGGATCGAGGCCCTCACCGACGCCTCGACCCACACCATGACGGTCCTGCGCAACGGAGAAGTGATCAACACCATTCCGGTCACCACCGGCAAGCCCGGCTTCTCCACCCGCAACGGCGTCAAGGTGGTCCTCGCCAAGGAGCAGTTCGTACGGATGCGCGGGGAGAGCATCGGCATCGCCGCGGGTTCCTCGGAGTCGTACGACCTGCCGGTCTACTGGGCCACCCGGGTGACCTGGAGCGGCGAGTACGTCCACGCCGCGCCCTGGTCCACCGGCTCCCAGGGCAACGCCAACGTCAGCCACGGCTGCACCGGGATGAGCACCGGAAACGCCGAGTGGTTCTTCGACACCGTGCGCCAGGGCGACATCGTCAAGGTCGTGGGCAGCGCGGGGGAGACCATGACCCCGTTCGACAACGGGTTCGGCGACTGGAACCTCTCCTGGGAGAAGTGGCAGAAGGGCAGCGCCCTCAACGAAGGAGTGCCGGACAGCCCGCAGACGCTTCAGGCCGCCCGCCTGCGCCCGCATGTCTGACCGGGCACAGAAGGAGCGCCCCGCACGGCGGGGCGCTCCTCAAGGGCCCACAGGGCCCTCTCAGGCCTCCACGGCGAGCCGGGCACGCAGCAGTGCCGCCAGCGCGTCGGCGAACTCCACCGGGTCCACCGGCAGCGTCACAGCGGCCTCGGCCCGGCTCCAGGTGGCCAGCCAGGCGTCCTGCGGGCGGCCGATCAGCAGGAGGACCGGGGGGCAGTGGAAGATCTCGTCCTTGATCTGACGGCAGACACCCATGCCGCCGATGGGAGCCGTCTCGCCGTCCAGGACGCAGACGTCGATCCCGCCGCCGTCCAGCGCCGCCAGGACGGCCGGAAGCGTCGCACACTCCAGGAACTTCACCGGTGGCACGTCGGCGGCAGGCCTGCGACCGGCTGCCAGCTTCACCTGCTCGCGGATGTTGGCGTCGTCGCTGTAGACCAGGACCGTGGCGGTCGCCTGCATTGTTCCTCCGTGACATCTGTGTCTTCGGGGCTCTCGGGGCATGAACCGATGCGCGGATCGTACTCCGGTCGACCGGCCGTCAGCACCGGTATGGACACCGATTCGATGGGCCGTTCGGGCAGGACACACGGGACTGACACACCGAACGGCACCCCCCGGAGTGAGGGCGGGATAAGCGACCGACATAATGTCGGTCGTGGCGACAGCAACGACAGTAGAAACCGGGCACGCGCACCCGTCGGTCAATCGGCCGAACCTCACCAGCGTCGGAACCATCATCTGGTTGAGTTCCGAGCTGATGTTCTTCGCGGCCCTCTTCGCGATGTACTTCACCCTGCGATCGGTGATGGGACCCGAGTACTGGAAGGAGATGGCCAGTCATCTGAACTTCCCGTTCTCGGCCACGAACACCACGATCCTGGTGCTTTCCTCACTCACCTGCCAGCTCGGCGTGTTCGCCGCCGAGCGGGGCGATGTGAAGAAGCTCCGCACCTGGTTCATCGTGACGTTCGTGATGGGTTCGATCTTCATCGGCGGCCAGGTCCTGGAGTACACCGAGCTGGTCAAGGACGCGGGGCTCTCCCTGTCGTCCGACCCGTACGGCTCGGTGTTCTACCTGACCACCGGCTTCCACGGTCTGCACGTGACGGGCGGTCTCATCGCCTTCCTGCTGGTTCTCGGCAGGACGTACGCAGCCAAGAGGTTCACCCATGACCAGGCCACCGCGGCCATCGTCGTGTCCTACTACTGGCACTTCGTGGACGTGGTGTGGATCGGTCTGTTCGCAACGATCTACATGATCAAGTAACCGGGGCTCGCACCCGCCCACCATCGACGCAGAAGATCCTGACACCGGGGTAATCCGTGAAAAAGCTCTCCGCACGACGACGCCATCCGCTGGCGGCGGTCGTCGTACTACTCCTCGCGCTGGCGGCTACCGGGGGGCTGTACGCCGCGTTTGCGCCTGCGGGCAAGGCGCAGGCCGATGAAACCGCCCAGTCCCTCGCCATCGACGAGGGCAAGAAGCTCTACACCGTAGGCTGCGCCAGCTGCCACGGAACCGGCGGTCAGGGCACCACCGACGGGCCGTCCCTCGTGGGCGTGGGCTCCGCCGCCGTCGACTTCCAGGTCGGTACGGGCCGCATGCCCGCGCAGCAGCCGGGCGCCCAGGTACCGAAGAAGCCGGTCATCTACACCCAGGCGGAGATCGACCAGCTCGCGGCGTACGTAGCGTCGCTCGGCGCCGGTCCGATCACGCCGACCGAAAAGCAGGTCGACCCGGCCGGCGCGGACACCGCCAAGGGTGGCGAACTGTTCCGCAACAACTGCGCCCAGTGCCACAACTTCACGGGTAAGGGCGGCGCCCTCACCAACGGCAAGTACGCCCCGGACCTCGAAGGGGTGAGCCCGAAGCACATCTACGAGGCCATGCAGACCGGCCCGCAGAGCATGCCCTCCTTCCCCGACACGACGATGCCGGAGCAGGAGAAGAAGGACATCATCGCGTACATCAAGTCCGTGAACGGTGACGAGACGGCGAGCCCCGGTGGCCTCGCCCTCGGTGGGCTGGGTCCGGTCAGCGAGGGCCTGTTCGCCTGGATCTTCGGGCTCGGCGCCCTCGTCGCAACCGCCGTCTGGGTCGCGGCCCACACCGCTAAGGCCAAGAAGTCATGAGTAGCCAACAGATTCCAGAAGACAACCTGCCCGTACTGCAGGAGACCGTGCACGGCGCGGTGGAGGGTACGGACGACCCGTTCGCCGACCCGGGGCTGCCGGCCCACAAGCCGCGCATCCAGGACCTCGACGAACGTGCCGCGAACCGCTCCGAGCGGGCCGTCGCGTTCATGTTCGTCCTCTCGATGCTGTCGACGGTGGCCTTCATCGCCTCCTACGTCATCTTCCCGGTGGACAAGATCGTCTACATCTGGCCCTTCGGCCATGTGAGCGCGCTCAACTTCTCCCTGGGGCTGACGCTCGGCTTCGCGCTCTTCTTCATCGGAGCGGGCGCCGTCCACTGGGCGCGCACCCTGATGTCCGACGTCGAGGTCGCGGACGAACGACACCCGATCGAGGCGCCGCCCGAGGTCAAGGCTCAGGTCATGGCCGACTTCAAGGCCGGTGCCGAGGAGTCCGCGATCGGCCGGCGCAAGCTCATCCGCACCACCATGTTCGGCGCGCTGGCCCTGGTGCCGCTCTCCGGTGTGGTGCTGCTTCGCGATCTCGGTCCCCTCCCGGAGAAGAAGCTCCGGACCACGATGTGGGCCAAGGGCAAGCTGCTCGTCAACGTGAACACGGGCCAGCCGCTGCGTCCCGAGCACGTCACCGTGGGGTCGCTGACCTTCGCCAAGCCCGAGGGGCTCGAGGACGACGCGCACGACTTCCTGTCGCAGATCGCCAAGGCCGCCCTGATGATCGTCCGCATCGAGCCGGAAGACATCAAGGACAAGCGCCAGCGCGACTGGGCCCACGAGGGCATCGTCGCCTTCTCCAAGATCTGCACCCACGTCGGCTGCCCGATCAGCCTGTACGAGCAGCAGACACACCACGTGCTCTGCCCGTGCCACCAGTCCACCTTCGACCTCTCCGACGGCGCCCGCGTCATCTTCGGTCCGGCCGGCCACGCGCTTCCGCAGCTGCGGATCGGCGTGAACAGCGAGGGCAACCTCGAGGCGCTCGGTGACTTCGACGAGCCCGTCGGCCCTTCCTTCTGGGAGCGCGGATGAGTACTGCGACAACCAACCCGCCCGCCGACCAGGCGGGACAGCGCAAGGCACCCGCGGGCGAGCGGGTCGCCGACTGGGCGGACGGCCGGCTGGGCATCTACGGCCTGGCCAAGGCCAACATGCGCAAGATCTTCCCGGACCACTGGTCCTTCATGCTCGGTGAGGTCGCGCTCTACAGCTTCATCGTCATCATCCTCACGGGTGTGTATCTGACGCTGTTCTTCCAGCCGAGCATGAACGAGATCGTCTACCACGGTCCGTACGAGCCCATGCAGGGCATCCGGATGTCGGAGGCCTACGCCTCCACGCTGAAGATCAGCTTCGAGGTCCGTGGTGGTCTGCTCGTCCGGCAGATCCACCACTGGGGCGCGCTGATCTTCCTGGCCGCCATGTTCGTGCACATGTGCCGCGTCTTCTTCACGGGCGCGTTCCGCAAGCCGCGCGAGGTCAACTGGCTGTTCGGCTTCCTGCTCTTCGTGCTGGGCATGTTCACCGGCTTCACCGGCTACTCCCTCCCGGACGACCTGCTCTCCGGTACGGGTGTGCGCTTCACCCAGGGCGCGATCCTGTCCGTGCCGATCGTCGGTACGTACATCTCGATGTTCCTGTTCGGCGGCGAGTTCCCCGGCCACGACTTCGTGGCCCGGTTCTACTCGGTCCACATCCTGCTGCTGCCGGGCATCATGGTCGGGCTGCTGGTGGCCCACCTGATCCTGGTCTTCTACCACAAGCACACGCAGTTCGCGGGCCCCGGCCGGACCAACAAGAACGTCGTCGGCCTGCCGCTGATGCCGGTCTACATGGCGAAGGCCGGAGGCTTCTTCTTCCTGGTCTTCGGCATCATCACCATCATCTCGGCGATCGCCACGATCAACCCGATCTGGGCGCTCGGCCCGTACCGTCCGGACCAGGTGTCCACCGGCGCCCAGCCCGACTGGTACATGGGCTTCGCCGAGGGTCTGGTCCGAGTCATGCCGGGCTGGGAGATCGTCTTCTGGGGTTACACGCTCAACCTGGGCGTGTTCATCCCGCTGGTCTTCTTCGGCCTGGTGCTCACGCTGCCGGCGGTCTACCCGTTCGTCGAGTCCTGGGTGACCGGGGACAAGCGCGAGCACCACATCCTGGACCGCCCGCGCAACGCCCCGACCCGTACGGCGCTCGGTGTCGCCTGGATCACGGCGTACTTCATCGGCCTCGTCGGCGGTGGGAACGACCTGTGGGCCACGCACTTCCATCTGTCGCTGAACGCCATCTCGTGGTTCGTCCGGATCTTCTTCTTCGCCGGACCGGTCATCGCGTTCATCGTCACGAAGCGGATCTGCCTGGGCCTCCAGCGCCGCGACCGGGACAAGGTGCTGCACGGTCGCGAGACCGGCATCATCAAGCGCCTGCCGCACGGTGAGTTCGTGGAGGTTCACGAGCCGCTCTCGCCCGGTCAGCTGCACACGCTCACCGCGCACGAGCAGTACAAGCCGGTCGAGCTCGGCCCCGAGGTCGACGAGAACGGCGTCAAGCGCAAGATCTCCCCGGTCCAGAAGCTGCGCGCCAGGCTCAGCAAGGGCTACTACGGCGAGGACAACCAGATCGCCAAGCCCACCGCGGAGGAGTACAAGGAGATCACCGAGGGCCACGGCCACCACTGATCGCCTGATCTGATCGCCACCGCGAGAGCCCCGTCCATTCGATGGACGGGGCTCTTCGCGGTCCCGGCGGCTGGATAGGGTGGAGCCGTCTCTTTACCGGCTGTGGACCCTCTGGAGCGGACCATGAACGTTGTGACCCCGAACGGCGGCGACAGCGTGGCGGACCGTTCCTGGCCCGGCCTGCTGAACCCCCTGCTGCGCGGCGAGAACCTCTCCTCCGAGGCGACCGCCTGGGCGATGGACCGCATCATGAGCGGCGAGGCGACCGACGCGCAGATCGCCGGTTTCGCCGTCGCTCTGCGGGCCAAGGGTGAGACCGTCGAGGAGGTCACCGGTCTGGTGCGCGCGATGTACGCGCACGCCAACACCATCCACGTGCCCGGCCGCACCGTCGACATCGTCGGCACCGGCGGCGACCTCGCCAAGACGGTCAACATCTCCACCATGTCCGCGATCGTGATCGCCGGGACCGGTGCCAAGGTCGTCAAGCACGGCAACCGGGCCGCCTCCTCCGCGAGCGGCTCCTCCGACGTCCTGGAGAAGCTCGGCGTCAACCTGGAGCTGACCCCGCGACGGGTGGTCGAGGTCGCCGAGGCGGCGGGCATCACCTTCTGCTTCGCCGTGAAGTTCCACCCCGCCCTGCGGTACGCGGCCAAGGCCCGCCGGGAGCTCGGCGCGCAGACCACGTTCAACATCCTGGGCCCCCTCACCAACCCGGCCCAGGTGCGCTCCCAGGCCATCGGGGTGGCCGACGCCCGGATGGCGCCCATCGTCGCGGGCGTGCTCGCGGACCGGGGCAACTCGGCCCTCGTCTTCCGCGGCGACGACGGCCTCGACGAGCTGACCACCACCGCCACCTCGCGGGTCTGGGTGGTCCGCGACGGCACGGTCCGCGAGGAGCCCTTCGACCCGCGTGACGTCGGCCTCCCCCTCGTCCCCGTCGAGGCGCTGCGCGGCGCCGACGCGTCGTACAACGCCGATGTGGCCCGCCGACTGCTGGACGGCGAGGGCGGCGCGGTACGCGAGGCGGTGCTGCTCAACTCGGCGGCGGCGCTGGTCGCCCTCGACCCGGGGCCCGGCACGCTGACCGAGCAGATCGCGGCGAAGATCCCCGTCGCGACCGAGGCCGTCGACTCCGGCGCGGCCAAGCGGGCCCTGGAGCGCTGGGTGGCGGCCAGCAACGCCTGACCGGCAGGACACCCCCCTGGGCGCAGTCCGGATGCCGGACTGCGCCCTTGCGCGTTCGCGTGCATATGGCAAGATGCTGCGCAGGTCATGAGTGACAGCGACTACGGCCCCGGCCCGCTGTCCGGCAACCCTCCGTCCGTGGCGGGGTGCCCCGGGTGAAGACCAGGCCGTAGGCAGCGAGGTCTGCGGCAAGCGCGGGCCCCTCGGCGTCCAGTGGACGCCAGCCCCCGGGGTCCTGGTCCCTAGGGAGCCTCTTGTGAGCAAGCGAATGCGCTAGGGCTGAACGCCCTCTTCAAGCGCACCTCTTTCCTTCCCCCTCCCGCGCTGCCGCGTACCCGCCGGCGCCGGATTTCGCCTGCCTTTACGGGAGTTCGCCATGTCTGTCTCCACTGCTGCCATCGAACCGTCGGTTTGTGCCCCGCTGCCCGTTCTGGGGCAGGATGTCACTGTTCCGCTCGTCACCGGCGGTGAAGTCACCTACGCCGCACTCGACTACGCCGCCAGCGCCCCGGCCCTCCGGCGGGTCTGGGACGACGTCGCCGCGTACGCCCCGTACTACGGCAGCGTCCACCGCGGGGCCGGATACCTCTCGCAGCTCTCCACCGACCTCTTCGAGAACAGCCGCCGCACGGTCGCGGAGTTCCTCGGCTGCCGCGCCGACGACCAGGTCGTCTTCACCCGCTCCACCACCGACTCCCTCAACCTGCTGGCCGCCGCGCTCCCCGCCGACTGCCAGGTCTTCGTGTACGAGACCGAGCACCACGCCTCCCTGCTGCCCTGGCGCGACGCCCAGGTCACCTACCTCGACGCGCCCCGCACCCCCGGCCAGGCGGTGGAGGCCCTGGATCGGGCGCTGGCCGACCGCGACCCCTACGGCCCCGCCCTGGTCTGCGTCACCGGCGCCTCCAACGTGACCGGCGAGCTGTGGCCGGTCAGGGAGCTGGCCGCCGCCGCCCACGCGCACGGCGCCCGGATCGTCCTGGACGCCGCGCAGCTCGCCCCGCACCACCCCGTCGACATCGCCGAACTGGACGTCGACTGGGTCGCGTTCTCCGGCCACAAGCTGTACGCGCCCTTCGGCTCGGGAGTCCTCGCCGGCCGCGCCGACTGGCTCCAGGCAGCCGAGCCGTACCTCGCCGGCGGCGGCGCCTCCCGCAAGGTCGCCCGGCGCGCCGACGGCGGCGTGGAGGTCGACTGGCACACCACCGCCGCCCGTCACGAGGCCGGTTCGCCCAACGTGATCGGCGTCTACTCCATCGCCTCCGCCTGCAAGACCCTCAACGAGGCGGGCTTCGACGCCCTGGTCGCCCGCGAACAGGAGCTGGTGAGCCGGGTCCGCGCGGGGCTCGCCGAGGTCCCCGAGGTCCAGGTGCTCTCGCTCTTCGGCGACGACGCCCCCCGGGTCGGCGTCATCTCCTTCGTGGTGCGCGGCTGGAACAGCTCGCACTTCGCCGCCGCCCTCTCCGCCGAGTACGGCATCGGCGTCCGCGACGGCCTCTTCTGCGCCCACCCGCTGGTGCGCACCCTCCTCGGCAGCGACCCGCAGGGCCCGGGCGAGTGCGGCGCCCCCGAGGCCGAGCCGGGCGAGCTCTCGCTCAACGCGATCCGGGTCAGCTTCGGCGCCGGTACGCCGGACGAGCACATCGAGCGGTTCCTGCGCGCGGTCACCGAGCTGGTCCGCGAGGGCGCCCAGTGGAAGTACCGCACCGAGGACGGCCGTTGCGTCCCGGACCGGGGCACCGCCGCCCAGGTCTGAGACCTCGTGGAACCACTTCGGCCGGGGACAGGCGCGCTGCCTGTCCCCGGCCGAAGTGGTTACGGTTCTACGCGTCCAGGCCGATGGCGAACGCCGCTTCCAGGTCGTGCTGGGAGTACGTACGGAACGCCACGTGGGTGTCGGTGCCCTCGACGCCCGGGATCCTGCTGATCCGGCCGGGGATGACATCGGCGAGGTCGTCGTGCTTGGCGACCCGGACCATGGCGATCAGGTCGTAGGTGCCGGTGACGGAGAAGACCTCGCTGACACTGTCCAGCGCGGCGATGGCCTCGGCGATCTCCGGAATCCGGTCCACGCTGGTCTTGATGAGCACGATCGCGGTGATCACGGCTGGCTGTCTCCCTCGGTGGCCGTGGCTGGAACCTTCACTCTAGTCCGTCCCCGGTAGCGCCCCCAGGCGTACAGGAACCCCGCCGCGAACCCCGCCACATGCGCCAGATACGCCACCCCCGGCCCGGCGTCCGCCGCCTGGGCGGCCGCCCACTGGAGCCCGAACCAGAAGACCAGCACGATCCAGGCGGGAAAGCGCAGCGGCAGGAAGAAGAGGAACGGGAACAGGCTGGTCACCCGGGCCTTGGGGAACAGACGGAGGAAGGCGCCGAGCACCGCCGAGATCGCGCCCGACGCGCCGACCAGCGTCTGTTCCGAGTCCGCGTGCACCGCGGCGTAGCAGACGAGCGCCAGGTAGCCGCACCCCACGTAGAAGAGGACGAACCGCGCCCGGCCCATGCGTTCCTCGGCCATCGCCCCGAACACGTAAAGGAAGAGCAGGTTGCCCAGGAGGTGCACCCAGCTGCCGTGCACGAACAGGGCGGTGAACGGGGTGACCAGGGCGCGCGGTGAGCCCTCCCACAGATCGGCCGGAATCACCCCCCACCGCTCGAAGTACCCGGCCTGCGCGGCGAGCAGCGCGTCCTGGCTCCCGTAGGAGGCGCCGCCGAACCCGGAGAGCGGGCTGATCAGGAAGATGGCGCAGCACAGGGCGATCAGCCCGTACGTCACCGGCGCCCCGCCAACGGCCCCGCCCGTCGCGCGGCCCCGGACCTTCCCGGGCGAGGCCCGCCGGCCGAACCGCCGTACGTCGATCATGTACAGAGCATGACGTACCGGGGGAGAACGGGACGGAGCGCCTCGCCGTGCCGATGCCTATACGCGAGGCCGTAGGGTTACGCCAGGACTTCCGCAGTTCGACGGCGCACCGCGAGATCCTTGACGTAGGACAGGAAGCGACGCGGCGGCACGCCCGGCGCGCGCTGTCGGAGACGACGAAAGAGGACGCAACGATGACGACGGTTCCCCTGCCGACCGACGGGACCCGCTGGCGCTGCACCCTGTGCGGCAATCTCACGCGCTTCGACGTGACGCGGTCTTCCAAGGTCGTGGAGTACGTGCACCTCGACCTGGCCGGTGAGTCCAGTGTCGAGGAGCGGGAGGTGGTCAGTGAGACCATCGAGTCGGTCCGCTGTCGTTGGTGCAACGCGGTGGATCAGATCGAACTGGTGGACAGGCCGGGTGCCGCCTCCTGAGGGAGCGCACCGACAGACATATCTATGGGGTGACGGACGGTGGATCAGCCGACCAGCGGCGCCGAACCGGCCGATGCGGCCGACGGCGGTGCAGAGGCGCTCGACCGCCCGCTGCCCGAAGGCGTACGGCGGCGGGTCATCGCCCTGGTCGCGGACGCCTTCGGTGGTCTGACCGTCTCCGAACTGCCCGCCCAGTTGCGGCAGTATGCCCGGTTCACCCCGACCCGGCGGGCCAAGTTCGCCGGGAACGCGATGGCCGCCGCCCTGGAGGGCGACCCGCTGTTCCGGCAGCGCATCGGTGAGCGACTGGGCCAGGCCCAGCCGGAGCTGGCCGGTGCGCTGGAGGCGGGGTCGCCGCCCGCGGCCGCCGACCCCGTCGATGTGGCCGCCGCCGCCTATGTGCTGCGCCCGGTGGGCTGGGTCAAGCTGGTCGAGGCGGCCGGCGAGGAGGTCCAGCGCGCCGACGCGGAGCGCGTGGACGAGGAGACCCGGCGCGAACTGGTCCAGCTGCGTGAGGAGCTGGAGCGGGCGCGCGCCCACACCCGGAGCGAGACCGAGCGGCTGCGCGCCGAGCTGGACGCGGCCCGCAAGGAGTCCGAGTCGCTCCACCGTAAGCTCCGCTCCGCGCTGAGCGAGGTGAAACGCGGCGAGGCGGCCCTGCGCCGCAGCGCCGCCGAGGCCGACGCCCAGCGCGCCGAGGCGGCCGCCCAGCTCTCCGCCGCCGAGAGCGAGTCACGCCGGCTCAAGGGCAGGCTCGGCGAGGCCGAGGCGGCCATGGAGGCGGGCCGCAGGGCCTCCCGCGAGGGGCGGTCGATGGAGGACATGCGGCTGCGGCTGCTGCTCGACACGGTCCTGGACGCGGCCTCGGGGCTCCGGCGCGAGCTGGCCCTGCCCCCGGTGACGGCCCGCCCGGCCGACAGCGTGGACGCGGTGGAGCCGGGCCGGATGTCACACAAGGACATTGCCGCCAGGGCCCTTTCGGACACCGATCCGGCGCTGCTCGACCAGCTGCTGGCGCTCCCGCAGGCGCATCTCATCGTGGACGGCTACAACGTCACCAAGACCGGCTATCCCCAGATGCCGCTGGAGAAGCAGCGGTTGCGGCTGCTGGGCGGCCTCTCGGTGCTCGCCGCGCAGACCGGTGCCGAGATGACCTGTGTCTTCGACGGCGCCGAACTGGCCGCTCCGGTGCTGCTCGCGCCGCCGCGCGGGGTGCGGGTGCTGTTCAGCAAGGCGGGGGTCACGGCGGACGAGCTGATCCGTCAACTGGCCCGTGCGGAACCGCCGGGACGGCCCGTGGTGGTCGTCTCCACCGACCGCGAGGTGGCGGACGGGGTGGCCAAGGCCGGCGCCCGGCCCGTCGCGTCCGTCTTGCTCCTGAAGCGTCTTTCGCGCGTCTAGGGACAGATGTGCGACATGTGTGGCATGCCGGATTTTTGGGAACGTACCGTCAAGTCATCGCTACACGTGGTGCGCTGAGAGTAAAGAAGTGCCTGGTGTGACAAGAAAAATCCTGTGAGGATTTGAACTGATCACAAGATGGTCACTAGGTTTAGGCCTCGAACCTTCGCACGGTCGATCACCCATTGGGGGTGACGGCGAAGGAACCGCCGAATCCGTGAGTGCACGGAGCCGGGGATTCTTTCCCCCAGCCCGGTAGGCGGCTCTGAGGAAGAAGGAGCTCGCCTTCGTGGCGTCCCACCGTCGTCCCAAGCAACCGAGCCGCACCCGCGTGACTGTGCTCACCGCGACCGCCGCTGCGGCCGTGGCCCTGACCTCCCAGGCCGCCCACGCCGACCCCAAGCCGACCAAGAACGAGGTCAAGGCGAAGGTCGACAAGCTCTACCACGAGGCCGAGGCCGCCACCGAGAAGTACAACGGCGCCAAGGAGCAGCAGGACAAGCTCACGAAGCAGGTCGACGCGCTGCAGGACAAGGTCGCCCGCGGTCAGGACGAGCTCAACGACCTGCGCGGCGAGCTGGGTTCGATCGCCACCGCGCAGTACCGCTCCGGCGGTATCGACCCCTCGGTCGCCCTCTTCCTCGCCTCGGACCCGGACAGCTTCCTCGACCAGGCCTCCGCGCTCGACCAGCTGACGGTCAAGCAGACGGAGTCGCTGCAGAAGATCCAGGCCAAGCAGCGCACCCTCGCCCAGCAGCGCAAGGAAGCCCAGGACAAGCTCGGCGACCTCGCCGACGTCCGCAAGGCGCTCGGCGAGAACAAGAAGAAGTACCAGGGCAAGCTGGCCGACGCGCAGCGGCTGCTCAACAGCCTGACCGCCGCCGAGCGAGCGAAGATCGCCCAGGAGGAAGAGGCGAAGGACCGCGCCAGCCGCGCCACCAGCGAGCGGGTCCAGCTCGGCAACGAGGCTCCCGCCTCCAACCGTGGCGCCGCCGCCCTCGCCGCCGCCGCCACCCAGCTCGGCAAGCCGTACGTCTCCGGTGGCTCGGGCCCCAACTCCTACGACTGCTCCGGGCTGACCCAGTGGGCCTTCGCCCAGGCCGGCGTCAACATCAGCCGGACCACGTACACCCAGCAGAACGACGGCGTGAAGATCGGCCGCGGCCAGCTCAAGCCGGGCGACCTGGTCTTCTTCAACGGCCTGTCGCACGTCGGCTTCTACGCCGGCAACAACCAGATCCTGCACGCCCCGAAGCCGGGCACCGTCGTCCGCTACGAGTCGATGAACTACATGGGCACCTTCCAGTTCGGCGTCCGCATCTGACGCCACGCCCACCGGGAGCGACGCCCGAACGAGGGAATCGCCCCACCCCACGCTGACGCCCTGCCCCGCCGGAGACCGAGGTCACCGGCGGGGCAGCGCTGTTCGACGCCCCTTCCGCCACCGGCGAGGTCTTTGGCCGCCCGGTAGTCGTCCGATTACTGTCTGGCTGCTGTGCGGCTCCCGCTCATCGGTCCGCCCGTCCCGGGCGGCAGGGGCCGCGCGTTACTGCGTCAACTGCGTCAGCGGAAGGGAGTGCGGCTTCCTGTGGTGTCCCATCGCCGTCCCACACAGTCCTGCCTCAATCGGAGCGTCCGCGTCACGGTCATCTCGGCGGCCGCCGCCACGGCGGCCGCGAGCCTGACCGGGACCCCGGCGAGCGCCGACCCGAAGGACACCCGTGAGAGCGCCAAGGCGGCCGTCGACCGGCTCTACGGCGAGGCCGAGAAGGCCACCGAGCTCTACAACGAGGCCGGGGAACGGGTGGAGCGGCTGCGCGGCGAGGCGGACCGCGCCCAGGACGCGGCTGCCCGCGGCCAGGACTCCATCAACCGGATGCGCAACGCGCTCGGTGCGATGGCGGGCGCCCAGTACCGCACCGGCTCCATCGATCCGGCGCTCGCCCTGCTGCTCTCCTCCGACCCGGACACCTACCTGGAGCGGGCCGCCGCCCTCGACCGGGCCGGCGCGCGCCAGGCGCTGACCCTGGACAAGCTCAGCCGCGCCCAGCGCGGCGTCGCCCGGACCCGCACCGAGGCCACCCGCGCCCTCACCGAGCTGGAGCGCAACCGGGCCGCCGTCACCCGCCACAAACGCGCAGTCGAGGCCAAGCTCCGCCAGGCCCGGCAGCTGCTGAACTCCCTGCCCGCCGAGGACCGCGCCTCCTTCGACCGGGTCTCCCGCTCCGGCCGCGACGGCGCCCCCGACCTCTCCGGCGTCGCCCCCGGCTCCGCCCGGGCGATGTCCGCCGTGGCCGCCGTCCGCCAGGCGCTGGGCAAGCCGTACGTGTGGGGCGCCAACGGGCCCTCCGGCTTCGACTGTTCCGGGCTCATGCAGTGGGCCTACGCCCAGGCCGGGGTGAGCCTGCCCCGCACCTCGCAGGCCCAGCGGTACGCGGGCCGCATGGTGCCGCTCTCCCAGGCCCGGCCCGGCGACCTGGTCGCCTACCGCGCCGACGCCAGCCACATCGGGATGTACGTGGGCAACGGCCAGGTCATCCACGCCCCCTACCCGGGCGCCCCGATCCGCTACGACCCCGTCGGCATGATGCCCGTCTCCTCGGTGACCCGGATCTGATCTGCACCACCGCCCGGATCCGGCCGCCGTGCCGACCGCCTACCTGGAACGGACCGTACGATCGGCAGGGTGGCCGTAGAAGGACGTGGTGCGCGGGGGAGACGCCCTCGGCGGCGTCGGCGTGCGGCGGGACCGGTGCTGGCCGCCCTGCTGACCGCCTCAGCCTGCGTGGCCCCGGCTGATGCGGACACCTCCCTCACCGTCCGCGAGATCGACGCCACCCTGGAGCGGCGCGCCGCCGCCGTCCTCGCCAGGGATCCGGCGGGCTACCTCGACACCCTCGCCCCCGACGCCGCGAAGCTGCGGGCCGCCCAGCGCACGGAACTGGCCAACCTCGCCGACGTACCCCTGAAGTCCTGGACGTACGAGGTGAAGGGCATCACCGAGGAGGACGGCGACTGGGCCACCGCCGAGGTGGAGCTGCGCTACCGGATCGACGGGTACGACACCGCGCCCGTCGCCGCCCGCCGCACCCTGGAGCTGATGCGGGACGGCGAGCGGTGGTACGTCAGCGCCGACCGGCCCGCCAAGGGCGCCTCCGACCAGCTCTGGCACCAGGGGGAGGTGGAGGTCGTCCGGGGCGCCCACAGCCTCGTCCTGGGCGTCGGACGGCCCGAGGAGGAGCTGCGCCAGGTCGCGGACACCGTGGACCTGGCCGTCCCGGCCGTGTCCCACGCCTGGCCGCAGCCCTGGGCGCGCAGGGTGGTCGTCCTCGTCCCGGACTCCGTGGAGTCCATGGCGGGGCTGCTGGGCTCCCCGGAGACCAGCTACCGGGGGATCGCCGCCGTCACCACCGGCGAGGCCGGCACCACCGGGGAGCGCCCCGCCCTCGCGGACCGGGTGATCGTCAACCCGCAGGCGTACGCCACCCTCGGCAGCTTCGGCCAGCGGGTGGTCCTGACCCATGAGACGACCCATGTCGCCACCCGGACCAGCACCTCCACGGCCACCCCTGTCTGGCTCTCCGAGGGCTTCGCCGACTGGGCCGCCTACCGGGGCGAGGACCGCACCCCCGACCTCATCGCCCCCGAGCTGACGGGCGCGGTCCGGGCCGGTGACGTACCCGCCGACCTCCCCGTCGACAAGGACTTCGGCTTCGACGGGGACCCCGCCGAGCTCGCCCGGGCCTACGAGAGCGCCTGGATGGCCTGCGAGCTCATCGCGGAGCGGTGGGGCGAGGAGAAGCTCACCGCCTTCTACGCGGCCGTGGGGGCCCACCCCGGGCGGGACGGGGCGGTGGAGCAGGCGATGGGATCCGTACTCGACACGACGCCCGAGGAGTTCACCGCCGACTGGCGCGACTACCTGAGTGCCCGGCTCGGCTGATCCCCGTGGACCGGGCCCGCCCCGGCCGCCGCCCCGGACCGCGCCCCCGGCACCGTCTCCCGCCACAGCCGCCGTGCGGCCAGCAGCGAGGCCGCCACCAGCAGCCCGTTCCGTACGGACAGGAGCGCCACGCCCCACGCGCCGCTCGCCACCACCTGGGCGAAGTACACCGGGAACTCCAGCACCGTCACCCCGGCCGCGACCAGCACCAGCACGGCGGGCCGCACCATCCCGCCGCCCCGGAACGCCAGGCAGACCGCGGCCAGCCCGACCAGCCACACCACGTACTGCGGGCTGATCACCCGGCTCGTCGTGGTGAACACCAGCACCGCCGTGAACGCGGCCTGCGCCGGGGTGTGGGCGGCGAACGTACGGGCCCGCAGCCGCCACACCAGCAGCCAGCCCAGAGCGAGCGCGGCCAGCCCCAGCGCCAGCGTCGAGACCAGTCCCACGTGCGGGCCGAGGAACTCCATGGAGCCGTAGTGCAGCTCCACCCGCCCCTCCCAGCCGACGTGCCGCGCCAGGTGGAAGTACAGCGCCCCCAGCGACTCGATCTCCAGGCCCCGGTCCCGCTGGAAGGCCCAGAACGCGTACGCCCCCGGCATCCACAGCGCGAAGCCCACACCGAGGCCGGCCGCCGTCAGCGCCGCCGCCGACCAGGCCCCACGGGTCGGCCGCCCCCGCCGGACCCCCACCAGCACCAGCGCCGGCCACACCTTCAGCAGCGCCCCGAACGCGGCCAGGACTCCCAGCACCTTCGGGTGGCGCACCCCTGCCAGCAGCGCCGCCACCGCGACCGCCGTCACCATCAGGTCGTACCGGGCGTACACGGTCGGCCCCAGCAGCGGCACCCCCACGACCCAGACCCACGCGCCCGCCGCCCTTATCCCCGGCCGGCGGCCCGCGTACAGCAGCAGCCCGAACACGAGCGCGTCGCAGAGCAGGACGAGAGCGTAGAAGGCGCTCGCGTACTCCCAGAAGGGCAGCAGGGCGGGGGAGAGGATCGCGAGGGCGGCACCGGGCGGGTACTGCCAGGTGACGTCGTGCAGCGGGTACGTACCGGTGAGCAGCGTCTCGTACCAGCCCCGGTAGATCACCGACACGTCCACCGTGACGTCCGGGCCCGGCACGGACAACACGCCGTGAACGCCGAACACACAGAGCAGCAGCGCGGCCCGGGTCAGCGCCCAGGCCGCGCAGGGCGGAAGTCCGTAGGGCAGGAGTCGTACGCCGGTGGGTGCCCCTCGTCCCGTCATCGCCGCCGCCCTCATCGTCCGGGGCCCTCTCCGGCCCGGGTCCGGCGGCCCATGATGCCGGGGGGTGAGGGCGTGGGCCGTGAAGCGCGGCCGTTCGGTACTGTCAGCCGCGATGGACAAGACCTTGATCGTGACCAACGACTTCCCGCCCCGCCCCGGTGGCATCCAGGCGTTCCTGCACAACATGGCGCTGCGCCTGGACCCCGACCGGGTCGTCGTCTACGCCTCCACCTGGAAGCGCGGCGAGGAGGGCGCGGCGGCCACCGCCGCCTTCGACGCCGAGCAGCCGTTCACCGTGGTCCGCGACCGGACGACGATGCTGCTGCCGACCCCGCGCGCCACCCGGCGGGCCACCGCCCTGCTGCGCGAACACGGCTGCACCTCCGTCTGGTTCGGCGCCGCCGCCCCGCTCGGCCTGATGGCCCCGGCACTGCGTCGCGCGGGCGCGAGGCGGCTGGTGGCCACCACCCACGGGCACGAGGCCGGGTGGGCCCAGCTGCCCGCCTCCCGGCAGCTGCTGCGCCGGATCGGTGAGGGCACGGACACGATCACCTATCTGGGGGAGTACACCCGCTCCCGGATCGCCGCCGCCCTCACCCCGGACGCGGCCGCCCGCATGGTGCGACTGCCGCCGGGCGTCGACGAGAGGACCTTCCACCCGGCGTCCGGCGGCGACCGGGTCCGCGCCCGCCTCGGGCTCTCCGACCGGCCCGTCGTCGTCTGCGTCTCGCGCCTGGTCCCGCGCAAGGGCCAGGACACGCTGATCCTGGCCATGCCCGCGATCCTGGCGCAGATCCCGGACGCGGTGCTGCTGATCGTCGGCGGCGGCCCGTACGCCAAGGACCTCGAGCGGCTCGCGGTGGAGACCGGGGTGCAGGACTCGGTGCGGTTCACCGGGCCCGTGCCGTGGGCGGAGCTGCCCGCGCACTACGGGGCCGGGGACGTCTTCGCCATGCCGTGCCGGACGCGGCGCGGGGGGCTCGACGTGGAGGGGCTCGGGATCGTCTACCTGGAGGCGTCCGCGACCGGGCTGCCGGTGGTGGCCGGGGACTCGGGCGGTGCGCCGGACGCGGTGCTCGACGGCGAGACCGGGTGGGTGGTGCGCGGCGGCAGCGCCCAGGAGTCGGCGGACCGGATCGTGACGCTGCTCGGCGACCCGGAGCTGCGACGGCGGATGGGGGAGCGGGGCCGGTCCTGGGTCGAGGAGAAGTGGCGCTGGGACCTGCTGGCACAGAAGCTCAGGACCTTGCTGTGAGCACGGGGAAGGGGCCCGCGCCTTCGACGGCGCGGGCCCCTTCCCCCTACATTCCGCTTCCCACCGCTCAGGCGCGGTAGATCGACTCCACCTCGTCCGCGAAGTCCTTCGCCACCACGTTCCGCTTCAGCTTCAGCGACGGCGTGATGTGGCCCGCCTCCTCGGTGAACTGGGCCGGCAGGATCCGGAACTTGCGTACGGACTCGGCCTTGGAGACCGCCGCGTTGCCGTCGTCCACCGCCCGCTGCACCTCGGCCAGCAGCTCCGCGTCCTCGCGCAGCGACAGGGCCGTCGACCCGACAGGCTTGCCGTGCTCCTCGGCCCAGCGGCCCAGGAACTCCTCGTCCAGGGTGACCAGCGCGCCGACGAACGGGCGGCCGTCGCCGACCACCATGCACTCGGCGACCAGGGCGTGGGCGCGGATGCGGTCCTCGATCACCGCCGGAGCGACGTTCTTCCCGCCCGCCGTGACGATGATCTCCTTCTTGCGGCCGGTGATCGCGAGGTAGCCGTCCTCGTCGAGGGTGCCGATGTCGCCCGTGTGGAACCAGCCGTCGGCCAGCGCCTCGGCGGACGCCGGCTCGTTCTTCCAGTACCCGGTGAACAGGTGCTCGCCGTGGAGCAGCACCTCACCGTCGTCCGCGATCCGGACCACCGAGCCGGGCAGCGGCTGGCCGACCGTACCGATCTTCTGCCGATCCCACGGGTTGAACGCGGTCGCCGCACAGGTCTCGGTCAGGCCGTAGCCCTCCAGGACCGTGAAGCCGATGCCCCGGTAGAAGTGGCCGAGCCGCTCGCCCAGCGGGGCACCGCCGGAGATCGCGAACTCGCCCTTGCCGCCGAGGACCGCGCGCAGCTTGCCGAAGACCAGCTTGTCGAAGAGCTTGTGCTTGAGTTTCAGCCCCAGCGAGGGGCCCTGCGGGGTGCTCAGCGCCCGGCTGTAGGCGATCGCCGTGTCGGCGGCCCGGTCGAAGATCCTGCCCTTGCCGTCCGCCTGCGCCTTGTCGCGGGCCGCGTTGTAGACCTTCTCGAAGACCCGGGGCACACCGAGGATCAGCGTCGGCCGGAACGAGGCCAGCTCGTCGGTGAGGTTCTTGATGTCGGGGACGCAGCCGAGCTTGATCGGGGCCATCACCGAGGCCACCTCGACCAGCCGGCCGAAGACGTGCGCGGCGGGCAGGAACAGCAGCACCGAGCACTCGCCCGTACGGAACAGCGGCTTCAGCCGCTCCACCACGTTGCCGCACTCCGCGAAGAAGCTGCGGTGGGTCAGCACACAGCCCTTGGGACGGCCGGTCGTGCCGGAGGTGTAGACGATGGTCGCCGGGTCGTCCGCCTTGGCGCTGACCATCCGCAGGTCCATGGTCTCGTCGGAGACCTCGGCGCCCGCCTTGCCCAGGGCCTCGACCGCGTCCGCGTCGATCTGCCAGACGTGCGCCAGCTCCGGCAGCGCGTCCCGCACCGAGGCCACGGACGCCGCGTGCGCGTCGCTCTCCACGAACACCGCCACCGCGCCGGAGTCACCGAGGATCCACTGGACCTGCTCGGCCGAGCTGGTCTCGTACACCGGCACGGTCACCGCGCCCGCGCTCCAGATCGCGAAGTCCAGCAGCACCCACTCGAAACGGGTACGGGACATCAGGGCGACCCGGTCGCCGGGCTGCACGCCCGAGGCGATCAGGCCTTTGCCGGCGGCTCTCACCTCGGCCAGGAACTGGGTGGCGCTGACGTCGCTCCAGGCACCGGCCACCTTGCGGCTCATCACCGCGACATCAGGATGCTGAGCGGCGTTGCGGCGGATGAGATCCGTCAGATTGCCGTCCGTCGGGACCTCGTACAGGGCCGGAAGGCTGAACTCGCGCAAGACTGCTGCTCCTCATCGGGCTCCGGTGCCACGGCTCTGTGTGACGCACCGGCTGCGGTCCAAGAATGGCGGGTGCTCAGTGGGGTGAGCACGACTGGACTGCCCGGACGTTACCCACCGGTACCAGGTTCCCGATAGGGGGTTCCGGCCAGATGTCTTATGCATCACACATGTAAATGGCCCTTTCGCGCACAGTAGTCCACCGGCGTGACGACTCGAAAGTAACCGCAGGTCCGGCCGGTCTACCCGCGCGTGGACGGGCGCTTTAGGGTGATCCGCATGCGAGGCAGCGAAGCGGACGGGCCGGCGCCGGGCGCACGGCGTTCCACCCGGATCCACGTCGTCAGCGATGTGCACGGCAACACCGAGGCCCTGGCCCGCGCCGGGGACGGCGCCGACGCCCTCGTCTGCCTCGGTGACCTGGTGCTCTTCCTCGACTACGCCGACCACTCGCGCGGCATCTTCCCCGACCTGTTCGGCCAGGAGAACGCGAGCCGCATCGTCGCGCTGCGCACCGCCCGCCGCTACGAGGAGGCCCGCGCCTTCGGCCGCGGGCTGTGGGCGGGCCGCGACCGCAACACCGAGATCATCGGCGCGGTACGCAAGCAGTACGCCGAACTCTTCGCCGCCTTCCCCACCCCGACGTACGCCACCTACGGCAACGTCGACGTCCCCCGCCTGTGGCCCGAGTACGCCCTTCCCGGAACCACCGTGCTGGACGGCGAGCGGGTGGAGATCGGCGGCCGGGTCTTCGGCTTCGTCGGCGGCGGCCTCAGGACCCCGATGAACACCCCGTACGAGATCAGCGACGAGGAGTACGCCGCCAAGGTCGAGGCGCTCGGCCCGGTCGACGTGCTCTGCTCGCACATCCCGCCCGAGGTCCCCGAGCTGACGTACGACACTGTCGCCCGCCGCTTCGAACGCGGCAGCACCGCCCTGCTGGAGGCGATCCGCACCACCCGCCCCCGGTACGCGCTTTTCGGCCATGTTCACCAGCCGTTGGTCCGCCGGATGCGGATCGGTGACACCGAGTGCGTCAACGTCGGCCACTTCGCCTCCACCGGAACGCCCTGGGCGCTGACCTGGTGACCGCAAGGGCCCGGGCCGTGGACCGGAGCGCGGCGGGCACGCGATAGCCTGCACAGCGGCAGGCTTCTGCCGAACGCGACCGGTTACACCGCACTGGAGGGCCACGGCGATGGCTGAACACACCAGCTCGAGCATCACGATCGAGGCGGCACCGGCCGACGTCATGAGCGTGATCGCCGACTTCGCCCGCTACCCCGAGTGGACCGGCGAGGTGAAGGAGGCCGAGGTCCTGGCGTCGAACGACCAGGGCCGCGCCGAGCAGGTCCGCCTCGTCCTGGACGCCGGAGCCATCAAGGACGACCACGTCCTCAAGTACTCCTGGCTGGGAGACAGGGAAGTCAGCTGGACCCTCGTCAAGTCCCAGATGCTGCGCTCGCTGGACGGCACGTACGCCCTCGCGCCGATGGCCGGCGGAGTGCGCACCGAGGTCACCTACCGGCTCGCCGTCGACGTCAAGATCCCGCTCCTGGGCATGATCAAGCGCAAGGCCGAGAAAGTCATCATCGACCGCGCGCTCGCCGGTCTGAAGAAGCGCGTCGAGTCCATGCCCCAGGGCTGAGAACGATGCGTACGGTCCTGGTCACCGGCCCCGGCGGCGCGGGCCGTACCACCCTCGCCGCCGCGAGCGCCCTGGCCGCCGCCGCGAGCGGCCGCCGCACCCTCCTGGTCTCCGCCGAGTCCATACCCGGCTTCCCCACCGGCACGGAGCCCACCGCGGTCACCGACCGTCTCGACCATGCCCGGATCGACTCCGGCGAGCACTTCCGCGCCGAACTCACCGAGCTCCAGAAGCGCGCGTCCAGCGTGCTGGACCTGGTCGGCGCCGGGCGCCTCGACGGCGAGGAGCTCACCGAACTCCCCGGCTCCCCGCAGCTCGCCCTCCTGCACACCCTGCACCGGGCCGCCGTCGGCGACTGGTCCACCGGCGGCTACGACACCCTCGTCGTCGACCTCCCGCCGCTCACCGAAGCCCTCGCCCTGCTGGCCCTCCCCGAGCAGCTCCGCCGCTACCTGCGCCGCCTGCTGCCCGCCGAACGCCAGGCCGCCCGCGCCCTGCGCCCGGTCCTCGCCCAGCTCGCCGGGGTTCCGATGCCCGCGCAGTGGCTGTACGAGGCCGCCGCCCGCAAGGACGAGGAGCTGTCCGCCGTCCAGGCCCTGATCGAGGACGGCTCCACCACCCTCCGCCTGATCGCCGAACCGGGGCCCGCCGGCGAGGACGCCCTGCGCACCGCCCGCACCGGCCTCGCGCTGTACGGGCTCCGTGCCGACCTGGTCGTGGCCTCCCGGGTCCTGCCCCGCCACTCCTTCGACCCCTGGTTCGCCGATCTCGCCGCCCAGCAGGAGAAGTGCCTGGGCCACTGGCACGAGGAGTGGGCCCCGCACGTCCCGGTCCACGAGGCCGCGCACCTCGGCCGTGACCCCCGGTCCACCGACGACCTGGCCGCGCTCGCCGTCCCCGCGCCGGACGAGCGGGGACCGGGCCGGGTGGACGACCCGTGGTGGATCGAGGAGGAGCCGGGCGAGGAGGGCCGCCCGTCCGTGCTGGCCTGGTGCCTGCCGCTGCCGGGCGCCACGAAGGAGGACCTGCGCCTGGTCCGCCGGGGCGAGGAACTGCTCCTGACCGTGGGCCCCTTCCACCGGATCCTCCGGGTCGCCTCGGCCCTGCGCCGCTGCACGGTCTCGGGCGCGGCCCTGGCCGACGGGGTCCTGCGGGTCCGCTTCACTCCGGACCCGGCGCTCTGGCCGCGCAGCTCCTGACCCCCTGCGTCCCGGTTCCTGAACGGGCCGCGGCCATTCGGGTAACGTCGGTAGTACGAGTCACGAGCCCCGCCGGCCGCCCGTCGGCAGTCGGCACCCGCGTCGCAGGAGTCCGCCATGAGTGAAGCCACCGATCGTCCCGTCGACGGCGACGCGTGGGCCGACGCCTGCGCCGAGGACCTCGCGGAGGAGAAGGCCCGCCGCCGGGCCCGGTACGGCCCGCAGCCCGGCTCGGCCGCCGAGGAGCTGCGCAAGCTGGTCGACGCGGTCGCCGACAAGGTCTCCTCGCTCCAGTCGCCGCTGCTCGGCGTCGCCGCCCAGGGCGCGGTCCAGCAGGCCATCCGACAGGCGAAGTCAGCCGTCGAGCCGGTCATCGAGCGCAACCCGCAGGTCTTCGACCACCTCGCCGCCGCGGGCAACGAGCTGCTGGCCGCCTACCGCTCGGCGGTGGAGGGCCAGGAGAGCCGCTGGACCCGCACCGCGGCCGGTCCCTCGGAGAAGACCTCCGGGAAGGCGGCCGAGAAGGCCGCCGACGACCCGTCCGACCCGCGGGACGAAGGCCGCGACGAAGGCCCCTCCGGCACCGAACGCATCGACCTGGACTGACCGGGCACACCGGCCGGCAGCGCACTCCACATCGGCCGGGACCGACCGGTCCCGACCGAGCGGAGTCCTGCCTCGGGTACGGTTGCCCCTAGCGGGGCTCGACCGAAACTGAGGGATTCATGGGACTCACCATCGGCGTCGATATCGGCGGCACGAAGATCGCGGCTGGAGTGGTCGACGAAGAGGGCCGGATCCTCTCGACGTTCAAGGTGGCGACGCCCCCGACGGCCGAAGGCATCGTCGACGCGATCTGCGCGGCGGTGGCCGGGGCGAGCGAGGGCCACGAGGTGGAGGCCGTCGGCATCGGCGCTGCCGGTTACGTCGACGACAAGCGCGCCACCGTGCTGTTCGCGCCCAACATCAACTGGCGTCACGAGCCGCTCAAGGACAAGGTCGAGCAGCGTGTCGGCCTGCCCGTCGTCGTCGAGAACGACGCCAACGCGGCCGCCTGGGGCGAGTACCGCTTCGGTGCCGGCCAAGGCCATGACGACGTCATCTGCATCACGCTCGGTACCGGCCTCGGCGGCGGCATCATCATCGGCAACAAGCTGCGCCGCGGACGCTTCGGCGTGGCCGCCGAGTTCGGCCACATCCGGGTCGTCCCGGACGGTCTGCTCTGCGGCTGCGGCAGCCAGGGCTGCTGGGAGCAGTACGCCTCCGGCCGTGCCCTCGTGCGGTACGCGAAGCAGCGCGCCAACGCCACCCCCGAGAACGCCGCCATACTGCTGGGTCTCGGCGACGGCACGGTGGACGGTATCGAGGGCAAGCACATCAGCCAGGCCGCCCGCCAGGGTGACCCGGTCGCGGTCGACTCGTTCCGCGAGCTGGCCCGCTGGGCAGGAGCCGGACTGGCCGACCTCGCCTCGCTGTTCGACCCGTCCGCGTTCATCGTCGGCGGCGGCGTCTCGGACGAGGGCGAGCTGGTCCTCGACCCGATCCGCAAGTCGTTCCGGCGCTGGCTGATCGGCGGCGAGTGGCGTCCGCACGCCCAGGTGCTCGCCGCCCAACTCGGCGGCAAGGCCGGGCTCGTGGGCGCGGCCGACCTGGCCCGCCAGGGGTAGTCACCACGCACGAGGCGCCCGCCGCCGCCCTCCCGGGCAGCGGCGGGCGTCCGTCGTATCGTGGCCCGCATGGTCCTGACGCCCCTGCCCGACTCCCGGATCGAGCCGGACGGTTCAGCCGTGATCCGGGTGCTGAGCTACAACGTCCGGTCGATGCACGACGACACCGCGGCCCTGGCGCGGGTCATCCGCGCCTGCGCCCCCGACCTCGTCCTCGTCCAGGAGGCGCCGCGCTTCTTCCGCTGGCGCAAGGCGGCCGCGAGGCTGGCCAGGAGCAGCGGTCTCGTGGTCCTCGGCGGAGGCGCCACCGCCGCCGGACCGCTGCTGCTGTGCTCGCTGCGGGCGGCCGTCGAGCGCACCGAGGACGTCCTGCTGCCGCTCACCCCGGGCCTGCACCGCAGAGGCTTCGCCACCGCCGTCGTCAGGATCGGCGGGGTCCGGCTCGGGGTGCTGAGCTGCCATCTGAGCCTCCAGCGCGACGAGCGCCTCACCCAGGCCGGCCTGCTGCTGGAGCGGCTGGCGTCCATGGGCGTCCCGCACGCGGTGGCGGGCGGCGACCTCAACGACGTACCGACGGGGAAGGCGTTCTCACACCTGGCCGGGCACCTTCAGGACTGCCGGGCCGTCGCCCCCTGGGGCGGCGAGCGCACCTTCTCCCCCGACGCCCCCCGCAAGCGCATCGACGCGGTCTTCGCGACGCCGGGCATCGAGGTGCTCGGATGCGGGGTCCCGGACGGGCTCCCCGGGGTGAGCGAGAGCGACCTGAGGGCGGCCACGGACCATCTGCCGGTCCTGGCCGCCCTCAGAGTCCCGGCCGCGACCGGCTGATCCAGAGGGGACGTCTTGCCGCCATGCCGGGCTCGCGTGCCCTGGCACCGCGCCTCGCGGCGTCGTCGTCACTCGCCGACGCTCCGCGTCGACTCCCTCCTCCGCCTGCGATGCACGGACCAGACCCCGCTCCCTGATCCGGCCTGACCGACAAGACACCCCCTACACGACCGCGCCACGCCCCGGGTCGCCGTAGGTGTCGTCATCGTCGTCGTGCGGCATCCGGGCCACCAGGGTGGCGAAGCCGCCAAGGAAACCGCCGACGCAGAGCGTGGTGAGCCACCACGTCATCTCCCACTGGAGCAGCACCGCCAGCAGCATCAGGACCGGCCCGCCGATCACCGCGAGCCAGGCGAACCTCGCCGTGGTGTCGGTCTCCGGCAGCGGCGGCGGCTCCGGGGGCACGAAGTGGCCCTCCTCGCTCTCGTCCGGCACGTCGATGCCGTCGTCCTTGGACTCGGGCAGCTCGTAGTCGCGGGGACCGGCGACACCGGGCGCGAAGACGACGGAGCTGCCGAGGGGCTTCTTCTCCGGCGGCTTCGGGGGCTTCTTCCCCGACCCCTTGTCCGCCGGATCCCCGGCCCGGCCGCTGTCCGGCCCCACCACATTGCGCTGATCGTCCTCCAGCAGGGCGAGGTCCTCGACCGACTTGAAGGGCTTGGCGCCCGGCGGGTCCGGCGGCTCCTCCCCGTACCCCTCGACGATCGCGGCCCAGGCCGCGTCCTCGTCGATCACGCGCTCCTCGTCCGCCCTCTTCTCGGGCCCCGCTCCCTCCGCTCCCTCCGGAACAGCGGCCTTCGCCCCCTCCGGGACGGCCGCGCTCTCCGTGGGGCGCGGTTCGCGCTCCTCGTCGCTGCCTGTGCGTTCCGCGTCGTGCTCAGCCACCGGACGTGCTCCCCTTCATCCCGACGCTCGGTGCGAGACGGCCGATGAACCGGTAGCTCTCATCGAAGATCCGCTCCGCATCATGGTCCAACGTCGCCACGTGGTAGCTCTGTTCCAACAGGATCTCCGAGACGTCCGTGGAGGAGATCCGGCTCAGGATCCGCACGCTGTCCGCGGGCGGTACGACATGGTCCTGCGGGCTGTGCAGCAGCACCACCGGCTGGGTCACCTGCGGCAGCTCGCCGTCGACCAGCCGGAAGAACTTCCGCACCGAGTGGGCGGCGTGCAGCGGCACCTTCGTGTAACCCACCTCGTGCGAGCCCGGGAGCGCGATGTCGTCGGCCAGCCCCTTCGTCGTCCGCACCAGGTGGCGGGCGACCGGCAGGGCGTACGCCGAGAGGCCGTGGACCTTGTTGGCCGGGTTGACCAGCACCAGACCGCTGATCGCGTCCCCGTGCTTGGCCGCGAGACGCAGGCTCAGCGCGCCGCCCATGGAGAGGCCGAAGACGAAGACCTGCTCGCACGTCTCGCGCAGCACCCGCAGCTCACGGTCCACCTCCGCGTACCAGTCCTGCCAGCCGGTGACCGCCATGTCCTCCCAGCGGGTGCCGTGGCCGGGCAGCAGCGGCAGGGAGACGGTGAGCCCGCGCTCGGCGAGGTAATCGGCCCAGGGACGCAGCGACTGCGGCGATCCGGTGAAGCCATGACAGAGGAGGACGCCGACCTCTCCGCCCTCGTGGCGGAACGGCTCGGCTCCAGGGAGGACCGGCACCGGGGTCTCCTGTTCGTGAGGTGAGACGGGGGCGGGGGCGCGCACCGGGGGGCGTGCTTGACGGATGACTTCACCGTACGCGACCGGACCGACACCGACCAGGGCCGTCACCGCCTCTCCGAGGCCCCGGGTTAAGGTCTGACCGACAGCACACAGGAGGCACCACAGTTGATCTACGGCGCAATGAAGTTCTCCATCGGCGGGTCCCTGAAGCTCGCCTTCCGGCCGTGGGTGGAGGGCCTGGAGAACATCCCCGAGCGGGGGCCGGCGATCCTCGCGAGCAACCATCTCTCCTTCTCGGACTCGTTCTTCCTCCCCGCTGTCCTGGACCGCAAGGTCACCTTCATCGCCAAGGCCGAGTACTTCACGGCCCCCGGGGTGAAGGGCAAGCTCACCGCCGCCTTCTTCAAGGGTGTCGGCCAGCTCCCCGTCGACCGCTCCGGAGCCCGTGGCGCCGGTGAGGCCGCCATCAAGGCGGGCATCCAGGTCGTCGAGAGCGGCGGCCTCTTCGGCATCTACCCCGAGGGCACCCGCTCGCCCGACGGCCGCCTCTACCGCGGCAAGCCCGGCGGCCTGGCCCGGGTGGCCCTGGCCACCGGCGCCCCCGTCATCCCGGTCGCGATGATCGACACCGAGAAGATCCAGCCGCCCGGCCAGGTGATGCCCAAGCTGATGCGGCCCGGCATCAGGATCGGCAAGCCGCTGGACTTCAGCCGCTACCAGGGCATGGACGGCGACCGCTTCATCCTGCGCTCGGTGACCGACGAGGTCATGTACGAGATCATGAAGCTCTCCGGTCAGGAGTACGTGGACATCTACGCCACCGCCGCCAAGCGCCAGATCGCCGACGAGGCGAAGGCCAGGGCGGAGGAGGCCAAGCGTGACCGGAAGCAGGCACAGGCGGCGGGCGACGAGGACGGAACGGAACGGTCCGGCGCGTAACGGCGTCGTACACCGTCGGGGGGGTGGGGTCGGATGGCCAGGCGTGAGCGGGTCGTACGGATGTCGGTCGAGCAGCCGCTGTGGCGTGCGCTGACGGGCTACCGCGTACTGACGATGGTCTACGCGGTGCTGCTCGCGGTGTTCGGGAAGGACAACTTCGGCCGGGAGAGGTTCGAGCGGCCCTGGGTCGCCTTCGCGTACCTCGCGTTCCTCGCCGTGTGGACGCTCGCCACCCTGCCCAAGGTCCGTTCGGCGGCGAGCTGCACCAAACGCTTCCTCGGCGCGGACCTCGTCGTGGCGCTGACCGGGATCATGCTCACCCCGCTCGCCGACGTCCACTCCCAGACCTTCGACGGCCCGACACTGCCCTCGATCTGGACAGCCGGGGCGGTCCTCGCCTTCGCCATCAAGGGCGGCTGGCGGTGGGCGGCCTTCGCCTCCACCTTCGTCGCCGCCGCCAACATCATCCAGCGCGGCGACCCGAGCCGGGACACCTTCCACAACGTCCTGCTGGTCTGGGTCGCCTCCATCGCCATCGGGTACGTCGTCGAGGTCGCCCGCGCCAGTGAACGCACCCTGGCCCGCGCCCTGGAGATCGAGGCCGCCACCCGCGAACGCGAACGGCTCGCCCGCGACATCCACGACAGCGTGCTCCAGGTCCTCGCCATGGTGCAGCGCCGGGGCGCCGCGATCGGCGGTGAGGCGGCCGAGCTGGGCCGGATGGCCGGGGAACAGGAGGTCGCGCTGCGCACCCTGGTCTCCAGCGGCCTGGTGCCGCCCACCCGGGTCTCGGAGGACGCCGCCGAGGGCGCGGTCGTGCGCACGTTCGACGCGGAGGAGGGCTTCGGAGACGAGGCCACCCCCTGCGACCTGCGCGCCCTGCTCGCCCCGCACGCCGGCTCCCGTACCAGCCTCGCGGAGCCCGGCGCCCCCGTGCTCCTGCCGGCGGAGGCCGCCCGTGAGCTGGCCGCCGCTGTCAGTGCCGCCCTGGACAATGTGCGGGTGCACGCCGGAGCCGGGGCCCAGGCGTGGATCCTGGTCGAGGACGAGCCCGGCGAGGTCGTTGTCACCGTCCGGGACGACGGCCCCGGCATCCCGGAGGGGCGCCTCGCCCAGGCCGAGGGGGAGGGACGGATGGGGGTCGCGCTCTCCATCCGCGGCCGGCTGCGCGATCTCGGCGGCACGGCCGAGGTGATCTCGGTGCCGGGACAGGGCACCGAGGTCGAGTTGAAGGTTCCGAAAGCACCGAAGGTTTCCCGGGGGAAGGCAGGATCGGCCCGATGAGCACGCAGAACGCACCGCAGGACGCACCGAAGCAGGACGACACGGAGGCCACCGGCCGGCCCATCAAGGTCATGGTGGTCGACGACCACCCCATGTGGCGCGACGCCGTCGCCCGCGACCTGGCCGAGTCCGGCTTCGACGTCGTCGCGACCGCCGGCGACGGCCCGCAGGCGGTCCGCCGGGCCAAGGCGGTCAACCCCGACGTCCTGGTCCTCGACCTCAACCTGCCCGGCATGCCCGGCGTCCAGGTCTGCAAGGAGCTCGTCCCCTCCCACCCCGGACTGCGCGTCCTGGTCCTCTCGGCGAGCGGCGAGCACGCCGACGTCCTGGAGGCGGTGAAGTCCGGCGCCACCGGCTACCTCCTGAAGTCCGCCTCCACCCAGGAACTGACCGACGCCGTCCGCTCCACCGCCAACGGCGACCCGGTCTTCACCCCTGGACTCGCGGGCCTGGTCCTCGGCGAGTACCGCAGGCTCGCCTCCGATCCCGCGCCCGTGGCGTCGAACGAGCCCAAGGCCCCTCAGCTCACCGACCGGGAGACCGAGGTGCTGCGACTGGTCGCCAAGGGACTCTCGTACAAGCAGATCGCCGAACGCCTCGTCATCTCGCACCGCACCGTCCAGAACCACGTGCAGAACACCCTGGGCAAGCTCCAGCTGCACAACCGGGTGGAGCTCGTGCGGTACGCGATCGAGCGCGGCCTCGACGACGTCTGACCGGGACCCCGGCCAGGGACGACCCGGGCCCGGTGCTGGGGCCTGTGGCCGGGGGAGCCGGGCCGTACGGCCCCTGCGCGCCCGGGGGCGGAGCGGTATGTTCGCGCTATGGAGATCCTGGCGTTCGGTGTGCAGTCAGACGAGAAGCCCCTGATCGAGAAGGCCTTCGCGGGACTGCACGAGGTCCGCTGCCTGGACGTCTTCCTGAACCGGGACACCGCCCCCATCGCGGCCGGATACGAGATCATCTCCACCAGCGTCAACGCCGACCTCGGCTCCCCGGTGCTCCAGACCCTCGCCACCGGCGGCACGCAGATGATCGCCCAGCGCTCCACCGGCTTCAACAACATCGACCTGGACGTGGCCGAACGGCTCGCCCTGCGCGTCGCCCGGGTCTCGTCCTACTCGCCGTACTCGGTCGCCGAATTCGCCTGGACCCTGGCCCTGGCGGTCAACCGGCGCATCATCCGGGCCGCGGGCCGCACCCGCGACTTCGACTTCCGCCTCGACGGGCTGCTCGGCCGCGACATGCACGGGCGGACCGTCGGCGTGGTCGGCACCGGCAAGATCGGTGAGGCGTTCACCAAGATCGCCCACGGCTTCGGGATGAAGCTGCTCGGCTGGGACGTCGTGGAGAACCCGGCCTGCCTGGAACTGGGCATGGAGTACGTGGAGAAGGAGCGCCTCTTCGCCGAGGCCGACCTCATCAGCCTCCACGTCCCGCTGCTGCCCGCCACCCAGCACATCATCAACGAGGCCGCCCTGAAGTCGATGAAGGAGGACGCGATCCTCGTCAACTCCAGCCGCGGCGGCCTCATCGACACCGCAGCCCTGGTCACCGAGTTGCGCGCCGGGCGTTTCCTCGGCGTGGGACTCGACGTGTACGAGGCGGAGGCCGGGCTCTTCTTCCTGGACAAGTCCCTGGAGGGCGTGGACGACGACACCCTGGCCCGGCTCGTCACCTTCCCCAACGTCATCGTCACCTCGCACCAGGCGTACTACACCGAGGACGCGGTGGGCCAGATCATCGACGCGACGGTACGGAACGTCACCGACTACCTGGCCCGCCGCACCAGCGAGAACGTGCTCGTGCCGCGCAGCTGAACCGGGGGGCTCAGCTCGGCACCGGCAGCCCCGCCAGCAGCTCGGTCACGATCGCGGCCCCCCGCACGGTCAGCACCGACTCCGGGTGGAACTGCACCGAGGCGAAGCCGGGCCCGCGCAGCGCGTGCAGCTCCCCGCTCGCCCCGTCCCGGCTCACCTCGATCCCGTGCGCGGCCAGCTCGGCGGCGGCCTGGGAGTCGCACCGGCCGGTGAAGCTGTTGTAGAACCCCACGGTCTCCGGTCGGCCGAACAGTTCGACCCTGGTCTGCGCCCCCTGGTACGGCACCGCCTTGCGCACGATCTCCAGGCCCAGCTCCGCCGCGATCAGCTCATGCCCCAGGCAGACGCCCAGCAGCCCGTACCGGTGCTCCCGCACCAGCTCGGCCGCCAGCTCCCGCAGCAGCCGCATCTTCGGGTCCGTGAGATCGCCCGGATTCCCGGGGCCGGGGCCCAGCACGACCGGCCCCTGATGCGCCCGGACCGCCTCACGCAGCCCCGGCTCGTCGTACCGGCGCACGGACACATCGAGCCCCGAGGAGCGCAGCAGGTGGGCCAGCATCGCGGTGAACGTGTCCTCGCCGTCCACCACCAGCGCGTGCCCGGCCAGGTCCCGGGTGCGCTCCTGCATCCGCAGCCAGAACGGGGCGAGCCCGCCCCGCCGGTCGTCCAGCGCCGCCTGCACCCGGGGGTCGGCGGCCAGCAGCGGCCGCCCCGCCTCCGCCTCCGGCCGCCCCGGCCGCACCCCCAGCGCGGCCAGCACCCCGGCGGCCTTGGCATGCGTCTCGGCGACCTCGCTCTCCGGGTCCGAGTGGCGTACGAGCGTGGCGCCGACCGGCACCTTCAGCGAGCCGTCAGGGGCGATGTCCGCGGTCCGGATCAGGATCGGCGAGTCCAGCGTCTGCGCCCCGTTGGCGTCCTGCCCCAGGAGGGCCAGCGCGCCGGCGTAGTAGCCGCGCCCGCCCTTCTCGTACCGTTCGATGACCCGGCAGGCGTTCTGCACCGGAGAGCCGGTGACGGTGGCCGCGAACATGGTCTCGCGCAGCACCTCCCGTACGTCCAGGGAGGAGCGGCCGCGCAGCTCGTACTCCGTATGGGCGAGGTGGGCCATCTCCTTGAGCCGGGGTCCGACGACCACCCCGCCCATGTCGCCCACCGTGCACATCATCTTCAGCTCCTCGTCGACCACCATGGACAGCTCCTCGCTCTCCTTGCGGTCCCCGAGAAACGCCAGCAGGCCCTCGGCGGTGGGCCCCTCGGCCGGGTAGCGGTAGGTCCCGCTGATCGGATTCATCACGACCGTCCCGCCGGACATCCGTACGTGCACCTCGGGGCTCGCCCCCACCAGCGTCCTGTCCCCGGTATGCACCACGAACGTCCAGTACGCGCCCCGCTCACCGGCCAGCAGCCGCCGGAACAGCGCCAGCGCATCGGCCCGCCCGAACCCCGGGATCCCGCCCCGGAACGTCCGCCGGATCACGAAGTTCGCGCCCTCGCCCTGCCCGATCTCGTCCCGGATCACCTGCCGGACGATCTCCGCGTACTCCCCGTCCGCCACGTCGAAACCCCGGTCCTCCACCGTCACGTCATGGGCGGGGAGCGCGGCCAGCACCTCCGCCGGCTCCAGCTCGTGGCTCTCGTCCGCGACCAGCACGCTCAACGGCGTCCCGTCGTCCCGCACGTCGAACCCGCGCTCGGCGATCTGCCGGAACGGAACCAGGGCCAGTGCGGGCGACGAGCCCACCGGCAGATCGGCCAGCCGCTCCGCCTCCCGCACCTGGCCGATCAGCACTTCCACGTGATCGTGGTCACGGCCGGGCGTACGCCGACGCAGCAGGGCGAACGGGGGCGCGTCGTCGGCCAGCAGCCGGCGGACGAGGTCGGAGGCGGGGCGGGAGGGGGTGCGGGACATGGGAGCGGGTTCCTTCCGGACGGTCCGTACGAGGGCTTCGTGCGGGATTCACGGGGGAGAGGAACGGCTCCGAAACGCAGGAAGGCCGCCCCTCGGGCGGCCTTCGCGAAGTGTGTCAGCGCGATGAGTCAGCGGGCCGCCGGATGAGCGGTCCACCACCAGTTCTGGATCGAGATCTGGATCTGTTGCGTCGACATGCTGCGACCCTAGCGGACCTTCCGGGCATCGGAGCGGGTGTCTCAACCACTGAGCGCTCGAATGGACGCCCCCCGCGACCCCGTAATGTTGTGTACGTGACCGTGAACGCCAATACCTCCGTCGCCGGTGGCAACACCTGGCGAGACCTTCCCGCGGCGCAGCAGCCCGAGTACCCTGACTCCGAGGCCCTGCGCGATGTACTCGCGGACCTCGCGTCGTATCCGCCGCTCGTCTTCGCGGGCGAGTGCGACCAGCTGCGCGCCCGCCTGGGAGCCGTCGCCAAGGGCGAGGCGTTCCTGCTGCAGGGCGGCGACTGCGCCGAGGCCTTCGACGCCGTGTCCGCCGAGCACATCCGGGCCAAGCTGAAGACGCTGCTCCAGATGAGCGCCGTCCTGACCTACGCGGCCTCCGTGCCCGTCGTGAAGGTCGGCCGGATCGCGGGCCAGTACTCCAAGCCGCGCTCCAAGTCGACCGAGACCCGCGACGGCGTGACCCTGCCGACCTACCGGGGTGACTCGGTGAACGGCTTCGCCTTCACCGAGGAGGCCCGGATCCCGGACCCGGCGCGGCTGAAGCAGATGTACCACGCGTCCTCCTCCACGCTGAACCTGGTCCGCGCCTTCACCACCGGCGGCTACGCCGACCTGCGGCAGGTGCACGCCTGGAACCAGGACTTCGTGAAGTCGTCCCCCGCAGGCCAGCGCTACGAGGCCCTGGCCCGCGAGATCGACAACGCGCTCAACTTCATGAAGGCGTGCGGCACCGACCCGGCCGAGTTCAAGGCGGTCGAGTTCTACGCCTCGCACGAGGCGCTGCTGCTGGACTACGAGACGGCGCTGACCCGCACCGACTCGCGCACCGGCGAGCTGTACGACACCTCCGGCCACATGGTCTGGATCGGTGAGCGCACCCGGCAGATGGACGGCGCGCACATCGAGTTCGCCTCCAAGGTCCGCAACCCGATCGGCATCAAACTCGGCCCGACGACCACCGTCGACGAGGCGCTCGGCTACGTCGACCGCCTGGACCCCGAGCGCGAGCCCGGCCGGCTGACCTTCATCGTCCGCATGGGCGCCGACAAGGTCCGCGACAAGCTCCCCGAGCTGGTCGAGAAGGTCACCGCATCCGGCGCCACCGTGGCGTGGGTGACGGACCCGATGCACGGCAACACTTTCGAGGCCGCCTCCGGCCACAAGACGCGCCGCTTCGACGACGTCCTGGACGAGGTCAAGGGCTTCTTCGAGGTCCACAAGGGACTCGGCACCCACCCGGGCGGCATCCACGTGGAGCTGACCGGCGACGACGTCACCGAGTGTGTGGGCGGCGGCCACGAGATCTTCGTGGACGACCTGCACCAGCGCTACGAGACGGCCTGCGACCCGCGGCTCAACCGCAGCCAGTCCCTCGACCTGGCCTTCCTGGTCGCCGAGATGTACCGCGACCAGTAGGTATTCCCGCCAGTCGCACCTGTGGGGCACGGATCCATGTGATCCGTGCCCCACAGTCCGTCTCCGGGCTTTTGCGCGCCTTGGCAGGCGGGTAAGCTTAGGTTAGCCTCACCGACGAAGACGGGGACGGCACCAGTGACCGGCCCGCAGGGAGGTGAACCGCATGTACGTCTGCTCCTGCTTCGGCATCACCGAGGCGCAGGTCAAGAAGCACGCGGACGCCGGGGCCTGCACCCCGCGCCAGATCGCGTCGGCCTGCAAGGCCGGCACGGACTGCGGCGGCTGTGTGCGCCGGATCCAGGCCCTGCTGGGGCGTGACTGCTCGCGCCGCGACCTCATGGGCCAGCAGCGGGAGCCCGTGGCGGCGTCCGTCCCACACCCGGTCACCGCGCCGGTCGCGTCCCCGGTCACGGCGGCGGCCGCCCTCTCCTCGATCCGGGACGTCCGGCTCTCCGACGCGGCCTGACCCACTCCTCGTAGCGCGTCGGATCAGCTTTCCGGCTGCTCGATCAGCTGTGCGATGTAGAGCGGTTCACCGAGCTTCTCGACCAGCTCCAGCTGGGTGTCGAGGTAGTCGATGTGGTGCTCCTCGTCCGCCAGGATGGACTCGAAGATGTTCGCCGAGGTGATGTCCCCCTTGGCGCGCATCAGCTCGATCCCGCGCTTGAGGCGGTCGATCGCCTCCACCTCGACCTGGCGGTCCGCCTGGAACATCTCGGTGACCGTCTGGCCCACCCGGACGTGGAAGAGCCGCTGGTAGTTCGGCAGCCCGTCCAGGAACAGGATCCGGTCGGTGAGGATCTCGGCGTGCTTCATCTCGTCGAAGGACTCGGCCCGGGTGTACTTGGCGAGCTTGGTCCAGCCGAAGTTGTCCTGCATCTTCGCGTGCAGGAAGTACTGGTTGATAGCGGTCAGTTCGGCGGTCAGCTGTTCATTGAGGAACTCAAGGACCTCGGGGTCGCCCTGCATCGCTAAGGCTCCTTCCAAGCGTGATCGACAAGGTGGCCGCATCCTCGCACCGCACTCACCGGCCGTCCAGTAAGTGCACGCTTAGTACGAGTTGACCCCATGAGGGTCTGCCCTGGTCATGACCACCCCTGCCTGTCTGTCACCATGGAGGCATGGGTCAGCCGGAAAGCCGGGAACACCGCGAATCAGAGCAGTCCGAGCTTCCGCCGGGACAGCGACTGCAGCGCGGATGGCCGGTCACCCACTACGGGCCCGTTCCCAAGTTCAAGCCTGAGCGCTGGGAGTTCCGGGTCTTCGGGGCCACCGCCGACGGCGACAAGCACTGCTGGAACCACCAGGACTTCTCGGCGCTGCCGTTCTCCTCGGTCGTCGCCGATCTGCACTGCGTGACGAAGTTCAGCATGATCGGCGCCGAATGGGGCGGAGTCCTCGCCCGTACGGTGCTCGACCTGGCACCGCCCGCGCCCGAGGTCACCCATGTGATGGTCTGGGCCGAGTACGGCTTCTCCTCGAACCTGCGCCTGGACGACTTCGCCTCCGAGCGCACCCTCTTCGCCACCCACAAGGACGGCGAGCTCCTCACCGCCGAGCACGGCTTCCCGCTCCGCCTCGTCGTCCCGCACCTCTACGCCTGGAAGGGCCCGAAATGGGTCCGGGGCGTGGAGTACATGACGACCGACCGGCGCGGGTTCTGGGAGGAGCGGGGCTACCACAACATCGGCGACCCCTGGAGCGAGCAGCGCTACTCCTACCAGGAGGAGCCCGGGGACGGCCCCGAGCTCTGAAGGCCCCGGAGCTTCTTCAGCCGGGCCACGTCCGCCGCGTGCCCCTCCTTGCCGCCGGGTGTCTCGATGACCAGCGGTACGCCCTCGGTCGCCGGGTGCGAGAACAGCTCCCGGAAGGGCTCCGCACCGATGTGACCGGCGCCGATGTTCTCGTGCCGGTCCTTGTGCGCGCCCACGACGTCCTTGGAGTCGTTGGCGTGGATCAGCTTCAGCCGGCCCTCACCCACCGTCTCCACCAGCAGGTCCAGCGTCTGCCGCATCCCCGACGGGCCGGCCAGGTCGTGCCCCGCCGCGTAGATGTGGCAGGTGTCCAGGCAGATACCCAGCTTGGGGTGGGAGTCCAGGGCCTCGAAGTACGGCCCGAAGTCCCACGTACGGGAACAGAGCGAGGAGCCCTGGCCCGCGGTGGACTCCAGCAGCAGATGCGGGTCGTCGTCGTGGGTCAGCTCGTCCAGCAGCGGCCGCATGTGCTCCCGTACCTGGGCCAGTGCCTCGGAGCGGGGCCGCCCGCCCGTCGCCGAGCCGGTGTGCACCACCACGCCCAGCGCGCCGATCTCCCGGGCCCTCCGCAGCGAGTGACGCAGGGACTCCACGGACTTCTCGACGGTCGCCTCGGTGTGCGAGCCGAAGTTGATCAGATACGGGGCGTGGACGTACGCCGGGATCGACGCCGCCGCGCACTCCGAGCGGAACAGCTCGTCCTGGGCCGGGTTCCCGGTGGGCGTCGCCCAGCCGCGCGGGTTGGCGACGAAGACCTGCACCGCCTCGGCCGCCAGCTCACGGGCGTACTCCAGGCCGACCTTGGCGAGGCCGCCGGCCACCGGGACATGTCCGCCTACGGGGTTACGCATATATCGCTTCCGGCCTTCGCATGTCGTCCTAGAACCCCTTGGTCCTGATGGTGATGGTGGAGCCCTCGGGGGCCTGCTCGCCGCCCTCCACGGACTGGCTCGCGATGGTGTTGCTGAAGGAGAGGAACGGCCGGTCGACCTTCACCTCGAAGCCCGCCTCCTCCAGGGTGGCCCTGGCCTCGTCGACGTTCCGCCCGGTGACGTCGGGGACGTCCAGCGTCCGGGGGCCCTTGGAGACGGTCAGCTCGATCGTGTCCCCCCTCGCCGCCTCGGTGCCCGCGCCGGGGGACTGCTGGGCGATGTCCCCGTCGACCTCGGAGGAGTGGACCCGGCCGGGCACCACCTCGACCTTCAGCCCCTCCTCCGCCAGCTCCGCGGTGGCGTCCTCGACCGAGAGGCCGGTGACGTCGGGGACGTCGACGGGGCTGCCCTTGCTGACGACAAGGGCCACGGCCGTGTCCGGGTTCCGGTCGGTGCCCGCGCGGGGGTCCGTACGGATCACGTCACCGCGCGCCACGTCCTCGCTGAACTCCCTGGTCACCATGCCGGGGGCCAGGCCCACCTTCTTCAGGGAGCGCCGGGCGTCCGCGAGCGAGGACCCCGCGACATCGGGGACCCGGACGATCTCCGGCCCTCGTGAGACGACGAGCTTCACCGAGCCGTTGCCCCGGATCCGGTCGCCGGAGGCGGGGTCGCTGCCGACCACCGAGCCCCGCTCGACGGTGTCGCTGAAGACCCGCTCCACGCTCTTCAGGCCGAGCCCCTCGTCCGCGAGCCGCTGCTCCGCCACCTTCTGGGTCTGGCCGAGCAGCGAGGGGACCTGGGTGAACTGTCCCGAGTTGATGTACCAGACGCCCGCACCGACGGAGAGGATGAGCAGCACGGCGGCGACGATCGTGATCAGCCTGCGGTGCGGTCCGCCGAACGGGCCGCGCCGGCCGCCTCCGCGCCGGGACGGTGCGACCGGCGGAGGCGTCTCCAGACGGCTGGTGCGGTGTACGGCACCGCCGTCCACCGGAAGGGCCCGCGGAATCACGCTCGTACGGTCCTGGGCTCCGTCGTGGGTGTCCGACAGCGCCTGCGGCGGTACGGCGTCCAGATCGGCCTCGGTCAGCCCGGAGCGGGCCTCCCGGGCCTCGGCCAGCAGCAGGACCGCGTCGTGCGGTCGCACCTCGGGATTGCGGGCGGTCGCGCTCGCCACCAGGCTGTCCAGCGCGGCGGGGAGCCCCGGCACGACTGCGGACGGGGCCGGGACGTCGGTGTTGAGGTGCTGGTAGATGACCTGGGCGGCGTTCTCCCCGGTGTGCGGCTTGGCGCCGGTCAGCATCTCGTACAGCACGACCCCGCAGGCGTAGACGTCGCTGCGGGTGTCGGCCGTGCCGTGCTCGATCTGCTCGGGCGCCAGATACGACACCGTGCCCAGCAGCGAACCGGTGGTGTCGGTGGCCGTGCCGACCGCCCTGACCAGGCCGAAGTCGGCGACCTTGACCCGGCCGTCGTCCCCTATCAGGACGTTCTCCGGCTTCATGTCACGGTGCACGAACCCCGCCCGGTGCGCGGCGCCGAGCGCGGCGAGGACCGGCTCCAGGATGTCCAGCGCGGCCCGGGGCTGGAGGGCGCCGCGCTCGCGCAGGACGTCGCGCAGGGTGCAGCCCGCCACATACTCCATCGCGAGGTAGACGTACGCGCCCTCGGCGCCCTGGTCGAAGACCGCGACGACGTTGGGGTGGGCCAGCCGGGCCACCGACTTGGCCTCGCGGATGAACCGCTCGACGAAGGCGGCGTCGACGGCGAGCGCCGGGTGCATCACCTTGAGGGCGAGCACCCGGTCCAGGCGGGTGTCCACGGCCCGGTAGACCGTGGCCATCCCGCCGACGGCGATGCGCGCCTCAATACGATACCGGCCGTCGAGCAGCTGCCCGACGAGAGGGTCCTGGAGGGTCGTGTCCACTCCGAGAGTCTACGAGCCGCCACCGACACCCCGGACGGGCCGGGGCACTTCCGGGGCCGTTCCATGACCAATCCGTGACAGGGACACGTCCCAGGTGGCGGGCCTGCGGCGGGTGCTCTGGAGGCGGGGCCCCTCAGAACGCCGGACGCTCCGGGTCGAGCGCCGCCCGCCCGTCCACCGGCGACGAGGCCTCGGCGAAGTGGCGGCGCGGGATGCGGCCCGCCCGGTAGGCGAGGCGGCCACCGTCCACCGCGTGCCGCATCGCGGCGGCCATCAGCTCCGGCTCCTGCGCCCGGGTCACCGCTGAGGCGAGCATCACAGCCGCGCACCCCAGCTCCATCGCCAGCGCCGCGTCCGACGCGGTACCGGCCCCCGCGTCCAGGATCACCGGCACCCCGGCCCGCTCCACGATCAGCTCGAAGTTGTGCGGGTTGCGGATGCCGAGCCCGGAGCCGATGGGGGAGCCGAGCGGCATGATCGCCGCGCACCCCACGTCCTCCAGCTTCCGGGCCAGGACCGGGTCGTCGTTGGTGTACGGCAGCACGGTGAACCCGTCGTCCACCAGGATCTCGGCCGCGTCCAGCAGCTCGATCGGGTCGGGCAGCAGCGTTCGCTCGTCGGCCACCACCTCCAGCTTGACCCACTGGGTCCCGAGCGCCTCCCGGGCCAGCCGGGCGGTCAGCACCGCCTCACCGGCCGTGAAGCAGCCCGCCGTGTTCGGCAGCACCTGGATGGAGAGCCGCTCCAGCACGGAGAGGACGGAGCCCTGCACGGTCGGGTCGAGCCGGCGCATGGCGACGGTGGTCAGTTCGGTGCCGGAGGCGATCAGCGACCGCTCCAGCACCTCCAGGCTCGGCGCCCCGCCGGTGCCCATGATCAGCCGGGAGCCGAAGGTGCCGGGCCCCAGCGTGAAGACGTCGTCGGACACGGTCAGCCTCCCTGGACGGCGGTCAGGACCTCGACGCGGTCGCCCTCGCCGAGCGTGGTGGCGGCCCACTGCCCGCGCGGTACGACGCACTCGTTGACGGCGGCGGCGACCCCGGAGGGTGCGGTGGTCAGGGTGGCGACGAGGTGGTCCAGCGCGGTGCCGGCGTCAAGGGTGCGCGGCTCCCCGTTGACCGATACCGACACGGGCGGGCTCAGCGTGCTCATACGGGCTGCTCCTGGGGTACGGGGGCCGCGACGGCGGACGCGAACCGGCCCGGCGTGAAGGGGCGGGCCACCTCCGGCAGTTCGCCGGTGGCCAGCGCTTCGGCCATCGCGTCGCCGGTGACGGGCGTCAGCAGGACGCCGTTGCGGTGGTGGCCGGTGGCGAGGAGGAGACCGGGCAGGGCGGTCGGGCCGAGCAGCGGGGCGTTGTCGGGGGAGGCGGGGCGCAGACCGGCCCGGGTCTCGGTGAGCGGCAGCTCGGTGATGCCGGGCACCAGTTCGTGGGCGTCGCGCAGCAGCTCGTAGACCCCGCCGGCGGTGACCGTGGTGTCCCAGCCCATCTCCTCGCTGGTGGCGCCGACGACCAGCTCGCCGTTCGCGCGCGGTACGAGGTAGAGGTGGCCGCCCCGGACGACGGCGCGCACGGTCCGGCTGAGGAAGGGGGCGTACGCCCGGGGCACGGTGAGCCGCAGGACCTGGCCCTTGACCGGGCGGACGGGCGGCACGATCTCCTCCGGCACCCCGGCGAGCCGCCCGCTGAGGCTGCCCGCCGCGAGGACGACCTGGTCGGCCCCGAGTCCCGTACCGTCGTCCAGCACGGCTCCGGCCGCCCGGCCCCCGCTGACGGTGAGCCGCTCGGCGGCCGCCCTGCGGAACACCACCCCGGCCCGCTCGCAGGCGGCCAGCAGCGCGGCGGCGAGCCTGCGCGGATCCACCTGGTGGTCGCCGTCGACCCGCAGCCCGCCCCGTACGCCCGGCGCCAGCATCGGCTCCAGACGGCGGCACTCGCGGCCGCTCAGCCAGACCGACTCCAGGCCCGAACGCTCCTGGAGGGCGTGCAGCTCCCGCAGATGGGCCCGGTCGTCGGAGTCCAGCGCGACGGCCAGCGTCCCGCAGGCGCGGAAGCCGGTCTCCCGGCCGCTCGCCGCCTCCAGCTCCGCGACGAACTCCGGATAGCGGGCGGCGGAGGCGAGGTTGAGGCCGAGCAGCAGCTCCTCGCCGTAGTGCAGTTCGGTGACGGCGGCCAGCATGCCCGCCGCGACCTGGGCGGCGCCGCCGCCCGGATCGGGATCGGCCACGGTGACGGTCAGCCCGCGCTGGGCCGCCCGCCAGGCGGTGACCAGGCCGATGATGCCGCCCCCGATGACGAGGACATCGGATCCTGAACTCTCCTCCGGGATTCCGGAGGTGTTCCCTGAGACGCGCATGGGTGTCCAGCCCCTCCCTTCGCCGGCATGACCCGGATCAGGTTCGTACGGTCGGAGGCGCTCCAGCCTCCCTCTCAGCCCGGTGCGTCCGGGCTCCCGCGAGTGTTCTACCTTGGCCAGCCTAAACCCACCCGTCTCTCGCCCGGCAAGGGAGCAGCCACCGTGGCCCGTTCACTCGACGGACTCGTCCTCTCGCCCGTCGCCGACCAGGCCCCGGGCCAGGTCGGCACCCGTACCCGCTTCACCTACCACGAGCGGGACGGCCGGATCTGGGCCGAGTACGCGGGCGGTGACGTGGTCCGCGGCCATCTCGTCGGCACCCGTGAGGGGGACGCGCTCGACTTCCGCTACGTCCAGCTCAAGCAGGACGGGACGACCTCGTCCGGCCACTGCCTGTCCACCGTCACCGACCTCGCCGACGGCCGGGTGCGGCTGGAGGAGCGCTGGGAGTGGGAGTCCCAGGAGGGCAGCGGGACGAGCGTGGTGGAGGAAGTAGCTACCTGACATGTAGTCAGATGAATAGACTGGTGCATGTGATCGAGCAGACGGAACACCACGCGGCGCGGCAGCGGACACGGAACGTCGTGGTCGTCGGAGCGGGCATGGCGGGCGTGCAGACCGCCGTAGCCCTGCGGGAAGCCGGCTTCACCGGCCCCGTCACCCTGATCGGCGCCGAACCCCACCAGCCCTACGACCGGCCGCCGCTCTCCAAGGCGGTGCTGCTGGGGAAGGCCGAGGACTCAGCCTTCGACGTCGACTTCGAGGCGCTGGACATCACCCTCCGCCTCGGCATCGACGTCACCGCCCTGCGCGCCGCCGACCACGTCCTGGACACGGCGGACGGCCCCGTTCCCTACGACGTCCTCGTGCTGGCGACCGGCGCGGAGCCCGTCGCCCTGCCCGGCACCGACGGCGTCCCCGGTGTCCATCTGCTGCGCACCCTGGACGACGCCGCCCGGCTGCGGCCCGTCCTGGAGCGGCAACACGACGTGGTCGTCGTCGGGGCCGGGTGGATCGGCGCCGAGTTCGCCACCGCCGCCCGCGCCGCCGGCTGCGCGGTCACCGTCGTCGAGGCCGCCGCCCGCCCGCTGGCCGGTACCCTGCCCGCCGAAGTCGCCGCCCCGATGGCGGACTGGTACGCGCGAAGTGGCGCCGAACTCCTCACCGACGCCCGGGTGGAGCGCGTCGAGGAGGGCACGGTGATCCTCGCGGACGGCCGGACGCTGCCCGCCGGGGCCGTGGTGGTCGGCATCGGCGCCCGCCCCGCCACCGGCTGGCTCGCCGGCTCCGGGATCGAACGCGGCCCGGACGGCGCGATCACCGCCGACAGCGCGCTGCGCACCTCCCTGCCCGATGTGTACGCGGTCGGGGACTGCGCCTCCTTCCCCTCCGCCCGCTACGGTGAGCGGCTGCTGATCCACCACTGGGACAACGCCCTCCAGGGCCCGCGCACCGCCGCCGCCGCGATCCTCGCCGCCGAAAGCGGTGAGCCGCTTCCCGTCCACGACCCCGTCCCGTACTTCTGGTCCGAGCAGTTCGGCCGCTTCGTGCAGTACGCCGGCCACCACGCCCACGCCGACACCCTCGTCTGGCGCGGCGACGGTGCGGAGCCCACCTGGTCGGTGTGCTGGCTGAAGGCCGGGGCCCTGGTCGCCGTCCTCGCGGTGGGGCGCCCGCGCGATCTCGCCCAGGGCCGCAAGCTCATCGAGTCCGGGGCCGTGCTCGACCCCGAGCGGGTCGCCGACCCCGCCGTACCGCTGAAGTCCACCGCCCTGTGAGCTTCCGGGCCGACCGTACGGCGGCCGGTCCGTGCGCCCCCCGTACGGTCGGCCCGGCTACCGGCTGTCACTCCGGGATGGCACGCTTGTCCTTGTGACCGAGATTGACGCAAAGACCGATGCTCTCGTCCCCGCCTGGCTCCACCTCCCCGACATCGCGGAAAAGCTCGATGTCGAGGTGACGCGTGTACGGCAGCTGGTCAGGGATGGCCAGCTCATCGCCGTACGCCGTGGGGAGAAGCGGACGCTTCAGGTACCCGCCGCCTTCATCGACGGCGACAAGGTGGTCAAGGGCCTCTCCGGCACCCTGACCCTCCTGAGGGACGACGGCTATTCCGACGAAGAGATGCTGGAGTGGCTCTTCACTCCCGACCCGACCCTGCCCGGCACCCCGGCGCAGGCGCTGAGCGAGAATCGCGGTACGGAGGTGAAGCGCCGCGCCCAGGCGCTCGCCGTCTGACCGAGAACGACAGGAAGCGGCGTACGGGCCCCGCGTGCCGCGCGGGCCCCGTATCCCGCCACGACCACGGGGGGACTCCACCATGCCCACGCCTCGCGAGCAGCTGTCCGACGCCCGGCTCTATCTGTGCACGGACGCCCGTAAGCGGCAGGGCGACCTTCCCGCCTTCCTGGACGCCGTGCTCTCCAGCGGGGTCGACATCGTCCAGCTCCGGGACAAGGGCATGGAGGCCGCCGAGGAGCTGGAGCACCTCGCGGTCCTCGCCGACGCCTGCCGGCGCCACGGCAAGCTCCTCGCCGTCAACGACCGGGCCGACGTCGCCCACGCCATCGGCGCCGACGTCCTGCACCTGGGCCAGGGCGACCTGCCCGTGCCGGCCGCCCGCGCGATCATCGGCTCCGACCGGCTGATCGGCCGCTCCACGCACGCCGAGTCCGAGGTCGACGCCGCCGTCGCGCAGGACGGCGTGGACTACTTCTGCACCGGCCCCTGCTGGCCGACCCCCACCAAGCCCGGCCGCCACGCCCCCGGCCTCGGCCTCGTGCGGTACGCCGCCTCCCTGGAGCAGCACCGCCCCTGGTTCGCGATCGGCGGGATCGACGCGGGGAACCTGGACGAGGTGCTGGAGGCGGGCGCCCGCCGCATCGTCGTCGTCCGGGCGATCACCGCGGCGGACGACCCGGCGGCCGCCACCGCCGAGCTGGCGAAGAGGCTCCGGGCACACGCGCTCTGAGCAGCTCTTACGCGGCCTCCGGGGTCCCGTCGTCCCAAGGGATGGACGGCAAACCGGCAAAACGAGACAATCTCGGCTGCTCTGGTTGGGGAGGTGTCCACCCCCTGGTTAACCTCGCCATATGGCCCTTGGGACAGCTTCCACCAGGACGGACCACGCACGCACGGTGCGTGACCTTCTCGCGACCGGCAAAACCTCGTACTCCTTCGAGTTCTGGGCGCCCAAGACGGAGAAGGGCGAGCGCAACCTCTGGAACGCGCTGCGCCGGATCGAGTCGGTGCGCCCTAGCTTCGTCTCGGTGACCTACGGGGCCGGTGGTTCCACCCGGGCCGGGACCGTGCGGGCGACCCAGCAGATCGCCGCGGACTCCACGCTCACCCCGGTCGCCCACCTCACCGCGGTCAGCCACTCGGTCGCCGAGCTGCGCAACATGATCGGCCAGTACGCCGACGCCGGGATCAGGAACATCCTCGCGGTCCGCGGCGACCCGCCCGGCGACCCCATGGGGGAGTGGGTCGAGCACCCGCAGGGCGTGAAGTACGCGGCCGACCTCGTCCGCCTCATCAAGGAGTCCGGCGACTTCTGCGTCGGCGTGGCCGCGTTCCCCGAGATGCACCCGCGCTCCGCCGACTGGGAGACGGACATCGGTCATTTCGTCGACAAGTGCCGGGCCGGGGCCGATTATGCGATCACCCAGATGTTCTTCCGCCCGGAGGACTACCTCCGGATGCGTGACCGGGTGGTCGCTGCCGGTTGCGCGACGCCGGTGATTCCCGAGGTCATGCCGCTCACCAGTGTGAAACAACTGGAAAGATTCTCCCAGCTCAGCAACGCGACCGTGCCTGAGCCGCTGAAAGAGCGCATCCTCGCGGTCAAGGACGATCCGGCCGCTGTACGCTCCATCGGTATCGAGTTCGCAACGGAGTTCTGCGCGAAACTGCTGTCCGAGGGTGTGCCCGGGCTGCACTTCATCACGCTCAACAACTCGACGGCAACGCTCGAGATCTACGAGAATCTCGGACTGCACAAGCAGTCGTGACCGGCCGTACCCGCCCCCGAGCGGCTGCGGCCGCAGGAGGGGGCGGGCGTGGGCTGGACGGTCCTCTACATCGCATTCGGCTTGGTGGCACTGTGGCTGCTGGGTGAGGTGCTGCTGCAGTACAAGGCGCGGCTGCGCTGGAGGCTCCTCGCCTTCGGCGGCTTCCTCGGTGTGGTCGTGGGGGTCCTGCTCGCCTCCGTCCCGGTCATCGTCGTCGGCACCCTCGCCTTCGCCACCGGCCAGACCTATGTGACGCTCTCCTTCCGGCGCGGCTTCTCCACCGGCTGGGCCATAGGCGGCAGCCCGGGCGAGAGCCGCCGTCGCCGGGGCGGCGGTGAGCGCGCGGCCGTCACGGAGCCCACGCTGGAGGTCTCCGACCTGGAGGTCTCGGACCTCGCGGCCGAACGGGGCTTCGACTCCTTCGGCCACGACGCCGGGGCTCCGGCCACCACGTCCGAGGCCCCCGCCTCGGTGTACGAACCGCAGCCGCTGCCCGACGACACCGGCCAGTACGGCGTGTACAGCGACTCCGGATACGCGGCGAACACCCCCGGCCAGGCGAGCCAGGACCAGTACCCGTACGAGACGGATCCCGCGGCCCAGCCGCAGTTCGCCGCGTACGAGCCCTACTCCGGCTACGAGCAGCAGCAGGCCCAGGACGCCTACACGGGCCCCTACGACTACGGGACCGGCCGGCAGAGCTACGCGGCCTACTCCGACCCGTACATCGGCACCACCAACGGGACGGCCCCCTACGGCGGTTACGACGCCTACGGCAGCGGCGACGGCACCGGCTACGACAGCCAGGGCGGCCGGCAGGGTTACGCCGACCCCTACGCCCAGAGCTACGGCACGGACGCGTACACCACGGACACCCCGCCCGGAGGCGTCTGGGTCCCGCAGCAGCGCGACGCCGAGCAGCACCCTCCGATGCCTCCCGAGCAGCCCGCTCCGTACGGCCAGGGCAACGGCAGCGGCTACGACACCGGCCAGGACGAGCAGTACCGCTACTGACGCTGGGCCCCGCGGCTCGAAGGCCTACTGCGAGCCGCGGAAGTCGTCGCCCTCCACCACGAGCCCGGCCACCAGCGTCCCCGACATCCCGGCGTGCGCGAGCCCGCCGCCCGGGTGCGACCAGCCGCCCGCCAGATACAGCCCCGGCAGCCGCGTGAGGTTGCCGGGGTGCAGATACGCGCCCTGGGCACCGGCCAGCGCGGGCGGCGGCACCGCACCGCCCTCGGCCCCCGTCTGAGCCTCGGTCTCCGCAGGCGTACGGACCTCCGTGTGCAGGGTCCGCTCCCGCAGCCCGGGCACGGCCGCGCCGGCCCGCTCCACCAAGGCGTCGGCGAACCGCTGCCGCACCGCAGGGTCCGTCCAGTCCACCGGACCCTGCGGGGCCACCACCGCCGTCGCCGTCACCGCCTCGTGCGCGTCGTCCGGGCGGGTCGCCGGGTCGTCGGGCCGCAGCACCGTCACCGTGGGGTGCGCGGCGACCCGGCCCCCGAACACCGCCTCCTGCTCCGCCGCCCGGTCGGCGCTGTGCACCACGGTCCGGTGCACCGCGTCCGCCTCCCGGCCCCCGCGCAGCGACAGCAGCACCACGAACCGCCCCGGCACCGAGCCCGCCCGCACCGCCACATCGCCCGCGCCCCACACCTGCCGGCCCGGCACCAGCCCGGCGTGCGGCCGCGCCCCCAGCACCACCCGGTCCGCCTCGGCCACCTCACCGCCCGTCAGCTCCACGCCCGCCGCCCGGCCGTCCTTCTCCACGACCCGGACCACCTCGGCCCCGAAGACGAACTCCACCTTCCGGGCCACGCACCGCTCGTACACCGCCCGGGCCAGCTCCCGCACCCCTCCCATCACGTACCAGCTGCCGAAGGTCTGCTCCATGTACGGCAGCAGCGCGGCGCTCGCGGGGGCGGTGCGCGGGTCGAGGCCGTAGGAGAGGGCGTACCCGTCGAGCAGGGCGGCCAGCCGGGCGTCCGCCAGCTCCCAGGCGCCGATCTCCGCCACGGTGGCCGCCTGCCGGGTGCGCAGCAGCCGCCGCTGCTTGAGGGCGGGGTACGGGTCGCGCCCCAGCACCTGGTGGTCCGCCCGCAGCGGCTCCTCCAGCAGCGGCCGCCGCGACCGGTCCCAGGCGTCCCGGGCCCGCTCCAGGAACCCGCTCCAGCGCTCCCCGGCACCGGCGCCGAGCACCGCGTCCAGGGCGGAAGCCACCTTGGCCCGGGAGGCGTTGGGCAGGGAGACGGCCGTGCCGTCCGCGAAGAGGTGACGGCTCGCCGGGTCGACCTGGGTCAGCGTGACGCACTGCTCCAGGGACTCCCTGCCGGTCTTGACGAAGAGGTCCCGCTGGACGGCGGGCAGATGCAGCAGCCCGGGGCCGGTGTCGAAGACGAAGCCCTCGCGCTCATGGCGGCCGAGCGAGCCGCCGTAGCTCGCGGACCGCTCGTACACCGTCACCTTGTTGCCCGCGACGGCGAGCCGGGCGGCCGCCGTCATGGCGCCCGTCCCGGCGCCGATCACCGCAATTCGTGCCATGGCGCTGATTTTATCGACCACCACCGACAGCTCAGCCGGGAGGCCAGGGCCCCTCCGCGCCGGCCAGGTGTTTCTCCTCGCGACGCTGCGCCCGGCGGCGCAGGAAGCGGCGGATCCGCGAGGCCAGGAAGAGCACTGTGACGATCCCGAGCACCAGCAGCACCGCCGCGACGATGGCGGCCGCCACCGGATTGAATATGGCGAACGTGACGACCCCGGCGACCCCGAGGTCCTCGGCGATGCTCATGCCGATGTTGCTGAAGGGTTCCGGGGAGGTGTTGACCGCCATCCTCGTGCCGGCCTTCACCAGATGGCTCATCAGCGCCGTCGACCCGCCGATCGCACCGGCCGCGAGCTCCGGCAGCGAACCGCTCTCCCCGGCGAGCAGCGCCGCGATCACCGCCCCCGCCACCGGACGGATCACGGTGTGCGCGGTGTCCCAGACCGAGTCCACGTACGGGATCTTGTCGGCCACCACCTCGCAGAGGAAGAGCACACCGGCCACGATCAGCACATCGGTGCGCTGCAACGCGGCGGGCACCTCGTCGGAGACGCCGGTCGCGCCGAAGACGCCGAGCAACAGGACCACCGCATAGGCGTTGATCCCGCTCGCCCAGCCGCTTGTGAACACCAGAGGGATTACGGACACGCAGGAGATCGTAACGACCCCGCCCCAGGGGCGCGTGGGCCCGGGCACGCAGCCCTGAGTACCCGTACTCAGGGAGCGAGATGAGTAGGTGCGCGGATAGGCCCGGACCTCCTGGGACGGAAGAGTGGTGACCACGGAAGGGGCGCGGCGCCCGGACCGCCGACACGGGGCGGCGGAACGGCGCGGCCCCTGACGGAACGGGGGTGCACGACGTCAGACCCGGGGGCCACGGGGGACATACGGGGTCACGGGGAACGGGTCCGACGGATGCACGGAAGACGCCGGTCCGGTGGAGTGCGCGGGGATGCGAACTCCAGCGGCCGGCGTCTTCGTGCTGGTCGCCCGGTTTGCCGCCCGGCGTCCGGGGCGGCCCGCTCAGTGCCCGCTGACCCGCCCGTGCAGCAGCAGGGACAGCGCCGAGTGGACCTCGTCGATCGACCGCTCCGGCTGGAACGCCTGCCAGTCCAGCGCCGCCACCAGCACCATCCCGACCAGGGCCGCGGCCGTCAGCGGGACGTCGATCTCCTCGCTCAGCTCACTGCTGCGCACCGCCTCGCGCAGCACGTCCTCCACCACCGCGACGGCCTCCTGCCGCACCACCAGCAGCGTGGACTGCCAGGCGCGGTTGGTGCGCCAGAGTTCGGCCACGTACAGCTGGGTGAAGGCCGGGTAGCGGTCGATGAAGGCCAGACCGGCCCGGATCATCGCGTCCAGCGCCTCGACCCGGGTGCCGCCGCGCTCCTGTGACTCCTCGGCGGCGGCCCGCAGCGAGGCGGTGAGAAGCCCGACGCCGTGCCGGAGCAGCTCCTCGAACAGTTCGGTCTTGCTCTTGAAGTTGTAATAGACCGTGCCCTTGGCGACCCCTGCCCGCTCGGCGATCTCGTCGACGGTGGTCGCCGAGAAGCCCTGCTCGGCGATGAGGGTCACCGCCGCCTCGTAGAGCTTCTGCCGGGTGGCCTGGCGGCGCGTGGTGCCACTGCTTTCCATGAGGCCGATTCTCCCAGCTTCCGGCGCGCTCACAGGCTCAGCTCCGGGTGCAGCCGGCTCAGGCTCCACACCTGCTTGCGGCGCGCGGTGAACGCGGTCAGGGTGAGGGCGCCGACGGTGAAGGCGCCCAGCACCGCGCAGCCAAGCCAGACCGGGCCGAGGGGGCCGCCGGTGATGAGCCTGCGCAGCCCCTCGACGACATACGTCATGGGCAGGTACGGGTGGATCGCGCCGAAGAAGCCGGGACTGGTCTGGACGGGGTACGTGCCCCCGGCCGAGGTCAGCTGGAGCATCAGCACGACCAGCACCAGGATGCGTCCCGCCGCGCCGAAGCAGGCGTTGAGCCACTGCACGATCGAGGCGAAGCAGCAGGTCACCAGGGCCAGGAAGGCGATCGTCCCGGCCGAGCGCTCCATTTCCAGGCCCAGGCCCCAGTGCAGGACGGCCATCAGGGCGCCGACCTGGAGGATGCCGATGGCGGCGACCGGCAGCCAGCCGGCGAAGGCGATCCGCCAGGCGGAGGCGCCGGTGGAGAGCGCCCGCCTGTTGAGCGGCAGGATGATCATGTACGCGACCATCGCGCCGACCCAGAGGGAGAGCGGGATGAAGTACGGGGCGAAACCGGTGCCGTAATTGGGTGCCGCGTGAAGAGACTTGGAGGCCAGTTTCACCGGGTCGGCCATGACGTCGGTCCGGGCGTCGCGGTCCTTCTTGTCGTAGTCGGGGATCTTGTCGACGCCGTCGTGGAGTCCCTGGGCGAGCTCGGTCGAGCCGTCGCCGAGCCGGAACAGCCCGCCGTCGAGGTTCTCGGCGCCCGTCTTGAGCTTGCCCATGCCGGTGTCCAGATCGGCCGAGCCGGTACGGGCGTTGCCGAGGCCGGTGTGCAGGTCCGCCGCGCCCGTGGCGACCTTGTGGGCGCCGGTGTTGAGGGCGTTGACGTCCTTGACGGCCTTCTCCAGGTCGCCGTCCAGGGTCGGGGCGCGCTTGGCCAGCGCCTCGGCCTGCTTCTGGAAGTCGGCCAGATGAGCGCTGAGCTTCTTCAGCTCGCCCCCCTGGCCGGTGACCACCTTGCTGACGTCGGCGGCGACCACGGCGACGTCGGATGCCGCCTCACTGGCCTTCCTCAGCGCGGGGCAGGACGCCGCGTCGGGCTCGGCGGCCTCCTCGCAGCGGGTGCGGTACATCCCGCCGAGCTCGTCGGAGGCCGTGCGGGCGTCGGCGGCCGCGGTCGGGGCGGCGGCCACCAGCCGGTCGAGCTCCGCGCGCCAGGTCTTCGATCCGTCGGCGACCAGGCGGGCGGTGTCCCCGATGGCCTTCCCGTTGTCCTTGAAGAAGGGACGGGCGTCACCGGCGATCTGGTTGACCTTGTCGGCCAGTGCCTGGGTGCCGCCGGCCACCTGCCGCGACCCGGAGGCGAGTTCGCCCGCCCCGGTGTTCAGCTTCACGATCCCGTCGGAGAGCCGCTTGCTGCCCGCCTTGGAGTCCTTGAGGCCGTCCGCGAGCTCCTTGGAGCCCTTCTTCGCCTTTGATATGCCGCCCTTGAGCTCGTCGGCGCCCTTGGCCGCGTCGGCGGTCTTGTCGTGCAGATCGGAGAAGTTGACGAAGATGCGGTCCAGGAAGCCCCGCGAGGCGTTGGTGGAGGCGGCGTTGCGCACCTCGCCGAAGACGGTCTTGGAGATCTGCCCGACGATGTAGTTGTTGGCGTCGTTGGTCCGCACCTGGAGCGCGCCCGTCTCGGGTGAGTCCCCGCCGCTGGACGCGATCTTCTTGCTGAAGCCGGACGGCATCGTCAGCGAGAGGTAGTACGTCCCGTCCTCGACGCCCTTGTCCGCTTCCGCGGAGCTCACCTCATGCCACGCGAACACCTTGGAGTCGAGGAGCTTGTCGCTGATCTCGTCCCCCGCGTTGACGCGCTTGCCGTCGCTGGAGGCACCCTTGTCGTTGTTGACCAGGGCGACGGGCAGTTTGTCGAGATTGCCGTACGGGTCCCAGAACGAGAACAGGTACAGGGCGCCGTAGAGCAGCGGCAGGAGCAGCAGGGCGACCAGCGCGGCGGCCGGCAGCTTCCCCCTGCGGAACCGCCTCAGCTCAAGCGCGGCCAGTTTCGGCGAACGCATCGGCCGTCTCCTCTTCGGTGGTGGGTGCGGCCGGGGCGTCTTCGGCGGCGGGTGCGGTACGGACGACCTGGGCGTTCTCAGGGGCCTCGCTGCACACGGCGAGCACAGTGGTGCCGGAATCGGCTATGGAGCGCAGCAGTGCCCAGGCGTCGGCGCGTTCGGCGGGGGAGAGCTTGAGGTCGGCGTCGTCCAGGGCGAGGAGCCGTGGAGTGCCGATCAGCGCGAGGGCGACGGAGAGCCGCAGCGCTTCGAGCCGCTCCAGATCCCTCACGGAGGTCCGCTCAGCCTTCGGAAGGGTGGCGGGGTCGAGCCCCGCGGCTTCGAGGGCCGCGTCGATCCGGGCCCGGGCGGTGGCCCGGCGCTCGGCGCGCGGGCGGAGCAGGGTGCGCAGGGAGGACCCGTATCGGCCCTGGAGCAGGGCCCGTTCGCGCAGATGCTCGGCGACGGTGAAGGCCGGATCCAGCTCGCTGACGCCGGGCACCGGGCCGAGGGCCGCGATCCTGCGGACGGCGGCGGCCTTACGGGGCAGTTCGAGGCCGCCGACTTGTGCGCTGCCCTCGGTGGCGCGCATGCGGCCGGTCAGAGCGAGCAGAAGGCAGGTGCGCCCGGAGCCGGACGGCCCCTCGACGGCGACGAGCGACCCCGGCGGAGCGCTGAACCCCACCTTGCGAAAGGCCCAGCCGCGCGGCCCCCTGAGTCCGAAGTCCTCGGCGCCGACCGCGGCACCGTGCGGGCTTTCCACAGACCCTCCCCTGATCTCGTCCGTGATCCGACCCGGTCGTTCTTTTACACTGACCGGTCAGTACAAAAAGTTAGCCCGAACTCGCGCTCGAAGCAAAACGGCAGGTCAGGGAAGGGTTCTGACCGATTGTCAGTGGGAGCCGCCACCATGGACACATACGGCCACGGAGCCGTCACACGACGACAGGAGGTTCGTCATGGCCAGCTCGTCCGCAGCCGCCGCCCCGCGGCGCCGCGCAGGCAGCCCTGCCCCCTCACTGACCGGTCCCGCCGACGATGTGCACCCCGTGCTGCGCCGCACCACGGCACCGCCCGCCGCCCTCGACCTGCTCGCCAAGGCCCGCAACGGCCTGGACGAGGCCGCCGTGCTCCACGAACCGAACGAGCGCTACGCCACCGCCCACCTCGCGGCCCTGCGCACGGCGGCCGCCGTGCTGGCCGCCCGTGGCCGCCCCGAGACGAACAAGCGCCACCGCGACCGCATCCGGAGCGTCTGGGAGGTCCTCCCGGAGATAGCTCCCGAACTCACCGACTGGAGCGACCTCTTCGCCTCCGGAGCGCCCCGCCGGGCCCGCGCGGAGGCGGGCATGCCCGGCGCCGCCGGCGACCGGGACGCGGACGACCTGCTGCGTGACGCCGCACAGTTCCTGCGCCTGGTGGAGCGGCTGCTGGTCCTCCAGCCGGTGCTCCCGCAGCCGAGGCCGGGGAGGCCCGCCACGGGGTGAGACGGGCGGGTGCCGGATGACCGGGACGGCGGCGCGAGGCAATAGGGTGGTCAACGCTCACACCACCACCCGCACTGTTCACGCTCCGCCGTCCCAGGCGGCACCGTGCCGAGGAGTCATCTGCCGTGTCGGACCAGCTGCGCCCCCGCGCCTCCCTTCGTACCGCCGTGGTCTGGGAGGTCCTGAAGGACGCTCTGGACCGTCAGGTCAAGGCGGCCGGCCGGGACGCCCTGGATGTTCTGGACACCGGCGGCGGCACCGGCAACTTCGCGGTCCCCGCCGCCCGGCTCGGCCACCGCGTCACCGTCGTCGACCCCAGCCCCAACGCGCTCTTCGCGCTGGAGCGCCGCGCCGCCGAGGCCGGGGTCGCCGACCGCGTCCGGGGCGTCCAGGGCGACATCCTCGGCCTGTTCGACGTCGTGGAGCGCGGCGGCTTCGACGCGGTGCTCTGTCACGGCGTCCTGGAGTACGTCGACGACCCCGCCGAGGGCGTACGGAACGCGGTGGCGGCCCTGCGCCCCTCCGGTGCCCTCAGCCTGCTCGCCGCGGGCCTGGGCGGGGCCGTCCTGGCCCGTGCGCTGGCCGGTCACTTCACCGAGGCCCGGCACGCGCTCGCCGACCCGTCGGGCCGCTGGGGCGAGGGGGACCCGGTGCCTCGCCGCTTCACCGCCGAGCAGCTCGCCGAGCTGGTCTCCTCGGCCGGACTGGAGGTCGGCGCCGTGCACGGCGTGCGGGTCTTCGCCGACCTCGTGCCGGGCGTCCTGGTGGACACCGAGCCCGGTGCCGTGGAGGCGCTCCTCAAGCTCGAAGCCGCGGTCGCCGAGCTGCCCGCCTTCCACTCCGTCGCGACCCAGCTGCACGTTCTCGGCGAGAAGCGCCCCTGAACCAGCCGGGTGAACCGGCCCCCGTGAGCCTCCGTGAGGGCCGGTACGGGGCTGATCAGCAACGAAGCTGCGCACGGAGTGGGACTCGGGAGCCCCGTAGCGGGCAGGAGCCCCGTATGATCGGGTGACACCATCCGGCATGACGGATCGGTCGTCGGGGAATCTACGCCTCAGCAGCCGAGCCGACATGGCGGTCCGGACTGGCTGAACGCTAGAGGGCGGGTTTCACGGGGGCGAATCCCTGCCTATCCTGGAAGGGCCGCATACCGGTCGCCCCCGCGGCCGACGACGAGGAGGATCCCGTGCCGCTCTCGGAGCACGAGCAGCGCATGCTCGAGCAGATGGAGCGAGCGCTGTACGCCGAAGATCCCAAGTTCGCGACAGCGCTTGAGGGAAGCGGGCTGCGTACGTACACCCGACGAAGGGTCTACCAGGCGGTCGCTGGCTTCCTGGTGGGTATCGCGCTCCTCATGGCCGGAATGGTCGCCCAGCAGATCTGGATCAGCGTGGTGGGGTTCCTCGTCATGCTCGGCTGTGCCGTGCTCGCGGTCACCGGATGGCGCAAGGCGCCGAAGCCCGGTGAACAACAGCAGGCCGCCGCGGACAGCGGGGACAGCGGCTCGCGCCGCCGACCGAGACAACGTCGGTCGATGATGAACCGCATCGAGCAACGGTGGCAGCGCCGCCGCGACGAACAGGGCAAGTAAGACCCTTTGCGGCCCGGCTCCGGCGCTCATGGCGGGGCGAGCCGTGCTTGGTACGACGTACGACACTGATGGGTGAGGGGCGGCCGCATTTCTGCGCCGCCCCTCAGCCGTCGCACCGCGTCGCGCCCTCGACGTCCGTGCCGGGCGCGCGCCCCCTCAGCCGTGCTGGCGCGACAGCCTGCGCCACCGGGCCGTCCAGCGACCCCGCCCCGGACGGTCCGTCCACCGCTGGACCAGCGCCGCCCACCGGTCCGAGACCGCCCAGGTCACCCGGACGGCCGATCGGGGTGCCAGCCTCGCCCGCAGCCGTGCGCCCCGGCCGGCCGAGGCCTCCAGCCCAGCCCGTACCGTCAGCGCATCCTCGGTCAGACCGGCCGCCGGGCGCGGCTCGGGGGCGTACAGCACCTGTTCCACCGCACCCGCGATCCGGTGCACGGCCTCGGCCGCCATGATGTCGAGCCCGCCCAGACGCACGATCCGGGCCGCCGCCTTCCGGGGCGTCAGTGACTCGTCCGGCGCGATGCCGTAGTCCCAGGCGCTGTCGGTGATCTCCTGCCAGGCCGCCAGGGCCCTGGTCGCCGCGTCCGCGGGCGTACGCCCCCCGGAACCGAGCCGCCGGTTTCTGGCCCGGATCCGCCAGAGCAGCGGCAGCAGGGGCAGCAGCAGGACCAGGAGCGCTCCGAGAACCACCAGCAGGACCGTCCCGGCCGGGGTGCCCTCCTCGGTCGAAGACGTCGGGCCGGGCGCGGCGGACAGACCGCACTCACCCTGTCGGCGCATCTGCGGCGAGCAGCTTTCCGGGGCGGACGGGGCTGCGGACGGGGCGGTGGAGGCACCGGCCGACGGCTGCGCCGGGGCGCTCGCACCACCCGTGGGGGTCTCCGGCAGGGTGTACGTCGGTGTGGACCCCCGGCTCGGGGTGGGCTCGAACCGGGTCCACCCGACGCCCTCGAAGTAGAGCTCGGGCCAGGCGTGCGCGTCGCGCAGCCCGACCGAGGTCGAGCCGTCCGCCTGGAGGGTACCCGGGGTGAACCCCACCGCGACCCGGGCCGGGATGTCCAGGGTCCGGGCCATCGCGGCCATCGTGAAGGAGAAGTGGATGCAGAACCCCTTCTTGTCCCGGAGGAACCGGGCTATGGCCGAGGAGCCCGTCCCCGAACTGACCGAGGTGTTGTACGTGAAGCCGCCCTCGGAGGCGAACCAGCTCTGGAGCTTCACGGCCCGCTCGTAGGCGCTGGCCGAGCCTTCGGTGATCTTGTCGGCCTCCTCGGACACCACGTTCGGCAGCGAGTCGGGGACCTGCGTGTACTCGCTGCGCAGCTTCTCCGGCGGTGGTCCGGCCGCCGCCAGCTGGGCCGCGGTCGGCTCGACGATCAGGCTGGAGACCTCGTACTGCGCGCCGCCGGTGTTCTGCCCGTCGTCGCCGATGAGGGTGCGGCCCTCCGGCTCGTACCGCCACCGGCCCTCGATCCCCACCTCGCTCGCAGGATAGGGGAGCGGCAGATAGTCCTGCTGGTAGGAGGGCGAGGAGGAGATGTTCGTCCGGATCTCGGTGACGTCGACGTCCCGGCCCAGACCGGGAGGCTGCGGGAGGCGGTCCGGTACATCCGTCAGACGGCGGGTCGAGGAGCGCCACTCGCTGCCGTTGAACTCGTCCAGGGAGATGATCCGCAGATAGAGGTCGCGTGGGTCCTGGGCGTTGGTGCGGTAGGTCATCACCTCCCGGTTCTCCGGCTGGTTGAGGTTGTCCTTGAGCGACACCAGCGGGTTCACCGCGGTGATGGTGCCGCCGCCGCTGCCCTTGCCGCTCCCGCCGCCCCGGCCGCCCAGCAGACCGCTGTCCAGGGCGGGCAGGGCGAGGGGGACCACCAGGGCGATGCCCAGCGCCAGCACACCGATGCGCCGCCCGGTACGGACCGGTGCGGACGCACCGCCGCCGCGGCCGGACAGGCCGTCCGCCAGGCCTCCCGGGGACCGGTTGGCACCGCCGAAGACGCGCCCCCACTGGGAGAGCCGGTCGCGGCCCTCGGCCAGCAGGAGCAGCAGATAGCCGCAGGCCGCCAGCAGGAACCAGAGCCAGCCCGTCCTGCCGTCACCGAGTCCGGCGGCGACCGAGTACAGGGCGAGCAGCGGCAGTCCGGCCGGGGCCGCGCTGCGGAAGGTCACCGCCAGGGCGTCCACCGCCAGCCCGATCGACACCACCCCGCCGACCGCCATCAGCCGGATGCCGTCCGTCATCGGGGCCGGGATGGCGTACGTACCGATGTCCTCCCCGCCCGCCACCAGCAGCTCACCGAGCCGTACGACGGCCTGCGGGCCCGGGACCACACCGAACAGGGCCTGGTCCCGCGCGAAGACCACGGTCAGCAGCAGCAGGGTCACCAGGGCCTGGGAGGCGATCGTCAGCGACCGGGCCAGCGGGACCCGCCGGGCGAGTGCGCCCACCCCGCCCTGGGCCCCGAGCAGCAGCGCCGCCTGCACGAGCCAGCCCGACCCCTCCACCAGCGGGAGCAGTGCCCCCGACGCCAGGAGTGTCGCCGCAAAGGCGCACAGCGCCAGCCGGGCACGCCCGCTCATGACCATCCCCCCGGAAAACCTGTCGAACCGCCGTTCCCGGCGGACTCGGTGTCGGTGCGCGTCCGGCCCGCCAGCTGCCACAGCGCCGGCAGCTCGGCCCCGGGCGGTACGGGCACCACGATCCAGCCGGCCTCGCGCATCTGCCGCAGCCGCTCCTCGGCCGGGGCGGCCGGCATCGCCGAGGGCTCCACGCCGCCGGACCAGCGGGCGCTGTCGAGGACGAAGGCGACCGCGGCACCGGTGCGCTGCCGCATCCGGGCCGCCACCGAGACCTGCTCCTCGTCGAGATCGCCGAAGAACGCGATCAGCAGGCCTTCGTTGCTGCCGCGCAGCACGTCGTGGGCGCGCGAGAGCCCGCCCCCGTCGGAGTGGTCGACGACCGCGAGCGTGTCGAGCATCAGCCCCGCAGAGTCCGCGGACTCCTGGGTCGAGCCCGCGAAGCCGTCGGACCCGTTTCCGGGCACCGCGTTCCCGTCGTCCGTGAGCAGCCGTACGGCGAAGCCGCGCTCCAGCATGTGCACCAGTGCGGAGGCCGCCCCCGAGACCGCCCACTCGAACGCGGAGTCGGGCCCGGCGCCCACGTACCCGACCTGCCGGGTGTCCAGCAGCACCGTGCAGCGGGCCCGCTGCGGCTGTTCCTCGCGGCGGACCATCAGCTCGCCGTAACGGGCGGTGGAGCGCCAGTGGACCCGGCGCAGGTCGTCGCCGTGCCGGTAACCGCGCGGGATGATGTCGTCCTCACCGGCCAGGGCGAGGGAGCGCTGGCGCCCGTCGCCGTACCCCGAGGCCTCGCCCGCCAGCCGCAGAGCGGGCAGCGGGACCGTGCGCGGGATGACGACGAGGGTGTCGTACGCGCTGAAGGAACGGGTCAGCTCGCACATCCCGAACGGGTCGCTGAGCCGCAGCTGCAACGGACCCAGCGGGTAGCGGCCGCGCAGGTCGGAGCGGACCCGGTAGGACACCTCGCGCCGGCCGCCCGCCTCCACCCGGTCCAGCACGAACCGGGGCCGCGGCCCCAGCACGTACGGCACGCGGTCCTGGAGCATCAACAGCCCCGTGGGGAGCCGGGACACGTTGTCCATCCGCAGGTGCACCCGGGCCTCCGAGCCCGTGGGCACCCGGGACGGCGTCAGCCGCCGGGTCCCCGTCACCCGGTAACGGGTGCGGTAGAGCACGATCACGCAGACCAGGGGCAGCACGGCCAGCAGCAGCCCGACGCGCAGCAGGTCGGCCTGGCCCAGGACGTAGGCGCAGACGGCGGCGGCCACCCCGGCGGCGAGGAAGGAGCGCCCCCGCGTGGTGAGCCCGCCGAGAGCCGCGCGCAGTCCGCCCTTGCTGGAGCCGTCCTGCACGGCGCCGGGCTCGCCGGCCGTCATCACAGCCGCCGGGTGCCGGGCTGCTGCTGGCCGTACAGCGGGCGGCCCGGGTCGTGCGCGCCCTGCGCCGGGGGCACGGGGCCACCGGCCGAGGTCGGGACCGGGGTGCGCTGGATGATCTCCAGCACCACCTGCTCCGCCGTGCGGCGGTTCAGCTGGGCCTGCGCGGTGGGCAGCAGCCGGTGGGCGAGCACGGGCGCTGCCAAGGCCTGCACGTCGTCCGGCAGGGCGTAGTCGCGGCCGCTGAGGGCTGCCGAGGCCTTCGCGGCGCGCAGCAGGTGCAGCGTCGCGCGCGGCGAGGCGCCGAGCCTGAGGTCCGGGTGGCTGCGGGTGGCCCCGACCAGCTCCACCGCGTACCGGCGCACCGCGTCGGCGACGTGCACCGTACGGACCGCGTCGATCAGCTTCACGATGTCGTGGGCGTGCGCCACCGGCTGGAGGTCGTCCAGCGGGGAGAGGCCCCCGTGCACATCGAGCATCTGCAGCTCGGCCTCCGGGCTCGGGTAGCCGATGGAGACCCGGGCCATGAAGCGGTCGCGCTGGGCCTCGGGCAGCGGGTAGGTGCCCTCCATCTCCACCGGGTTCTGGGTGGCCACCACCATGAAGGGGTCGGGCAGCGCGTACGTCTTGCCGTCGATGGTGACCTGGCGCTCCTCCATCGACTCCAGCAGCGCCGACTGGGTCTTCGGCGAGGCACGGTTGATCTCGTCGCCGATCACGATCTGCGCGAAGATCGCACCGGGCTTGAACTCGAATTCGCGCCGCTGCTGGTCGAAGATCGACACACCGGTGATGTCCGACGGCAGCAGATCCGGCGTGAACTGGATGCGGCGCACCGAACAGTCGATGGACCGCGCCAGCGCCTTGGCCAGCATCGTCTTGCCGACCCCGGGGACATCCTCGATGAGGAGATGCCCCTCAGCGAGCAGCACGGTCAGCGAAAGCCGTACGACCTCAGGCTTGCCCTCGATCACACCCTCCACCGACCTGCGCACCCGCTCCGCTGTGGTGGTCAGATCTGTGAGGCTCGCTCGATCGTCATAGGTCGTCACCCGGCCCTCCTCGGCCCTTCTTGCGCACGGGCCGGCGCACCTACCCGCCCGGCCCACCCCGAAATACGGACGCTCCTCCGGACGGCCCGGGGGAGGTCACCCACGCATTCTTGTTGCCGTTACCGCTTCGTGTCACTCGCCTGTGGATAAGTGGGTGCGATATGTCGGTCTCTGCCGTGTTTCGCCGGGTGGGCGGAGCGGGTGGAGGTCAGGAGGCGGGCTGGATCTCGCGGAGCAGGCCGGTGGTCACGTCGAAGACGAAGCCGCGGACGTCGTCGGTGTGCAGGAGGAACGGCGAGGTCCGCACCCGCTGCATCGACTGACGCACGTCCTGGTCGGCGTCCGTGTAGGCCTCCACCGCCCAGACCGGCCGCTGGCCGACCTCGCGCTCCAGCTCCTGCCGGAACTCCTCGGTGATGGATTCGAGGCCGCAGCCCGTGTGGTGGATGAGGACGATGCTGCGGGTGCCGAGCGCCCGCTGACTGATGGTGAGCGAGCGGATCACGTCGTCGGTGACGACACCGCCCGCGTTGCGGATGGTGTGGCAGTCGCCGAGTTCGAGACCCAGCGCGGCGTGCAGGTCGAGCCGGGCGTCCATGCAGGCGACGATGGCGACCTGGAGGACCGGCTTGGCGTCCATGCCGGGGTCGCGGAAGTCCTTCGCGTACGTGGAGTTCGCCGCGACCAGCTGATCGGTGACCTGGCCCCCCTCACGGACTGCCGCGGCGGCGGGCGTCACGGACAGGGCGGGGGAGTGAGCAGAAGTCGACATGGTGACGACGTTAGCCTTCCCACCTGGCCCGGGGGTGCTGTGAGAGCGGACAAAGAACATCAACGCGGTTTGTTGTGAGCTAACCCACAAGCACCAGGGAACGCGTCCGTTCGGGTGAGGTCGCCGCTTCCGGACGGGTGGCGCGACTCGCTGCCCGGTTCGTTGATCGCGAATCGATCGAATGGCAGGGTGGACTAAAGTAACGCGAAGTCACCACCTCGAACCCGCACCACCCTCACTCCGCACACCCTGCACCTCCTGCATATTCCGTTTTTCCCCCGTGATGTGCGGCGTACGTGCGGCCCGGCCCTCTCCCGCTCTCGGTCGGCCGACGCCCCTTCCCCGGCGCCGGCAGACCTCCCCTTCAGAGCGGGCGGGGACCAGGACGTACGTACCGGCCGCGCGGGACAGAGCCTGAGAGGGCGCATTGAGCCAGACCCGACACGTCCCGGTGATGCTCCAGAGGTGTCTGGACCTGTTGGCCCCGGCTCTCCAGGACCCGGCCCGCCCCGAGCCCGTGGTCGTCGACTGCACCCTCGGCCTCGGCGGCCACAGCGAGGCGCTGCTGGAGGCCTTCCCCACCGCCCGGCTGATCGCCCTGGACCGCGACAAGGAGGCCCTGCGGCTCTCGGGCGAGCGGCTCGCCCCCTACGGCGACCGCGCCACCCTCGTCCACGCCGTCTACGACGAGCTCCCCGACGTCCTCGCCCGGCTCGGCGTCCCCAAGGTCCAGGGCATCCTCTTCGACCTCGGCGTCTCCTCCATGCAGCTCGACGAGGCCGACCGCGGTTTCGCGTACGCCCAGGACGCCCCCCTCGACATGCGCATGGACCAGTCCACCGGCATCGGCGCCGCCGAGGTGCTCAACACCTACCCGCCCGGCGAGCTCGTGCGGATCCTGCGGGCGTACGGCGAGGAGAAGCAGGCCAAGCGGATCGTCTCCGCCGTCGTGCGCGAGCGCGACAAGGAGCCGTTCAGCAACAGTGCCCGGCTCGTCGAGCTGATCCGCGACTCCCTGCCCCAGGCCGCCAAGCGTACCGGCGGCAACCCGGCCAAACGGACCTTCCAGGCCCTGCGCATCGAGGTCAACGGCGAGCTCAGCGCCCTGGAGCAGGCCATTCCGGCGGCCGTCGGGAGCCTCGCGGTCGGCGGCCGGATCGCCGTCCTGTCCTACCACTCGCTGGAGGACCGGCTGGTCAAGCAGGTCTTCGCGGCCGGCGCCGCCAACACCGCGCCCCCCGGACTGCCCGTCGTCCCCGAGCGCTACCAGCCCCGCCTCAAGCTGCTCACCCGGGGCGCGGAACTGCCCACCGAGGACGAGATCGCCGAGAACCGGCGCGCCGCCCCCGCCCGGCTGCGCGGCGCCCAGCGCATCCGGGAGGACGAGCGATGAGCACCACGGGGGGCCCGCGGTGAGCAGGCCGGCCGCATCTCTGAAGGGGCGGGCCGGACGGCTCGCCCGGCTGATGCCGTCCGCGTCACCCAGCAGCGCGGCCCGCACCCCCTTCGTCCTGCTGGTCGTGCTCCTCCTGGGCGGCGGACTGATCACCCTGCTCCTGCTGAACTCCGCGCTCAACGAAGGGTCGTTCAGGCTCAGCAAGCTCAAGCGGGACACCACCGAGCTCACCGACGAGCAGCAGGCCCTCCAGCGCGACGTCGACAGCTACTCCCAGCCCGACGCCCTGGAGCGCCGCGCCCGGGAACTCGGCATGGTCCCCGGCGGCAGCCCCGCCTTCCTAAGGACCTTGAATCTAGTGGAAATTGAAGAACGCTTCTGGTCGAAAGTTGACCGTGACCTTGGTGACACTTCCCGTTGCTGGGAGTGG
>NZ_JBEXSI010000040.1:0-68190 GCF_040613515.1 Streptomyces sp. NPDC006261 | reverse complement strand
AGCTATCAAGCCGGCCTCCACCTCCGAGCTTCCATGATCTGGATCAAGGACCTCACCCGAGCCAGCCAGTGATCACGACTCAATACGCGCCCTAGAAGCACTGACAGTCAACCCCCAGAGGTTTGCCATGCGTGACGACTTCCCTGATCTCGCCCGTCGGGCACTGAGGGACGCCGGATATTCCATGAAAGCCGCAGCACGGGAAACGCACTACGACCCGGCTTACCTGTCGCGTGTGCTGAATGGGAAACAGCGGCCGTCGGAAAATTTAGCTAACGCACTTGATCTTCTTGTTGGTGCTGGTGGCGCGCTGGCAGACACCCTGATCAAAGAGGAGGAATCAGAACGCGTCGCCCGTAGCGTTAAGAATCCGTCTCGACTGGATGCCGGAACGGTTGACGCTCTCGCTGGCGTGCTCGCCGCTTATCGCCGTCTAGACGACACAGCACCCCCGCGCAGCGTGATTCCGGCGACCATGGCACAAATGCGGGAAGTTACACAGATGCTCAAGGAAGCCCGGGGTCCGCACCGCGACCGGCTATCTGACGTAGCGTCAGAATGGGTCCAGTTCGCAGGATGGCTATTCGCGCAGACGCATGAATATCCTGATGGGGTGCGTCTGTTGAATGATGCTGTGGAACTTGCCGACGAGACCGGTAACGGAACCCTTGCCGCGCAAGCATTGAATTTCAAGGGATACATCGCCCGACAGCAGGGCCGCCCTCAAGGCATTGCCCGCTGGTTTGGGGCAGCAGCGAACACTCCCGGCGCACATCCCGCCCAGCGGATAGGCGACTATCTCCAGGCGGCGGCGGGGCTTGCTGAATTAGGCGATGCGGATGAAGCGTTGCGCACGGTCGAGCAAGCCGAACGGCTCATGGACAAAGCAGCAGCGCTCCCCCCTCCCGCAACGGCCTACTGGCTAACGCCTAGCTTCAATCGCCTGAACATGGGACTCGCCACGCTTGCGCTCGGAAGGTACAGCGAAGCAGCCGACCATCTGAGGAACGGTCTTGCTGGTCTGCCCGACGAACTGCGCGACGCCCCTTGGTCGTGGGAACACAAAGATGCACTACGCCGAGCGGTAGAAGCAGCCTGAAGAACGCAGAGACGCCCCATAGGCAGTCCGAAGGTCGCTATCATGCTGACATGGTGAAATGCTGTGAGTGCAATACAGGGTTCGACGTCGAGGACGCGCGAGCCGAGTACCACGCCGAGTACGGCGGAGAGCTCGATTACGACGAATATGGTCAAGGCTACTGCGGAAGTTGCGCCATTTCACAAGCCGAATCGAACATGAACCTTGGTCGCGCAATCGACATGATGAACGGCGAAGAAGACTACGATGATGACTTCGTGCAAAAGCACTTGTGAGTGAAAGGCATAAAAAAAGCCCCGTAGGCACCAGGTGTCTACGGGGCTTCATGATGCTGCCAGGGGATTAGAAGACGTCCGGAGCGCTCACAGCGTCGAACACATCGGCACCCGTCGGCACCCTTTTGGTATCGCGTGCATAGGCGAGACGGAACGTCAGAAAGAGCGGATGCGCCTCAGCCTCAGTACGCGAAAGAGAAGCGCGGGCAATCCGGTTCGCAAGTTCCGACGTCGTCGCCTTCAGGCTCACAGCTTCGCCCCCTTCTCATCCGTGCTCTTCAGCAGCGATGCGATAAGCGCATCAAGGTCGTCATCGCCTTCGCCGTTAACAGTCTTCGCGGCGTATCCCAGGGCGCTGAGCCAGGGACCGACGAAGCGTGCTAGCGGGTGCGCAACGTCGGCTTCACCGCGCCGCCCAGGAACAACCAACCCATCGGCAATGATGCGCGTGATGGCGGCGCGGTATAGCTCCCTGAGTGCTTCCCGGTCGTCTTCCGGCAGTGGAGCGCCCGACGTGGCTCCCAGGGGCTTACGGGGCGACTCAGCGGCCTTGCGGGACCGATACGCCTTATCGCGACAGGGCCGACAGCAGTATTCGGCGTGAGCCTTGCCCGCTGTGAATGCCGTTCCACAGACGGCACAGTTCTTAGTCATCGGTTCACCTTCAATCGCCCCAAGGAAGGGGCAGCGCGTAGCGTGCGTTTTTCGAGCTGGGGCCGGGATCGCCAGAGACCTCATTGCTGAACTTTCGCCCCGCATTCCCCTACCGCAAACCGAAACGCAAAGTGCAACCCCTTCACGATGAGGCTTTGACCTGCACTGATATTCCAGCCGGCGGGTACCTGACGCCTCATCAGATTTACGCCAGCAATCATCACGACGAGTGTGCTCGACCTACTCAACATGAGTGGGCTGAGCGCACTTACCGCAGCGCACAAACCATGCATCTCCGCGCTGTGCTGTGCGTCGCGTACCAGCGCGCACATAACCCGTGCGCCCGCAACGGGAACACACGCAAGGAAACACAGCAGGAAGTTCAGCGCGCCTCACTCGACCCTCAGCGCGAAGCCACAGGGGGCGCATATGCGTAGACCACTCGCTCAATCCCAGCGATACCCCCGGGGGTGCTTTCGGTGCGCGCAACTCGATAGACACCCCCCTACCCTTTTCGGCATCCTTTTGGTTGAGCAGGAACCCAAGGTGTGGCCCTTCAGCGTGGATTCCCCATTGCTGCGCAATGATGTATTCGACAAGGTCAGCAGGAAGCCGCACACGAACGCCGGAAGGGGCAGGCTTCCCATCAATGAGAAGACCTGCCCCGATCTCGACGTAGCTACGCGGCGTGCTATCCGTGAACAGTTCGCCGCTTCCCATTACGCAGCGGAAATAGTCATCTTGACGACAGCGGCAGCGTTCGGAACAGCAACGGCGGCGCGCATGATCGCACGGGCACCGATGCCGTCCTTGAAAAAGCCAGCGTCCGAAGAGGTCTCAAACGTCGCGTCCTTGCGGATGACTGCATAAAGCTCCGACGCGTCGTAAACAAGGATGGTGTTCGCGTCCACGTAGGGGGAAACCTTCACCGGAACGCCCAGGATGCTGCGGTTGACGCCGTCGGTACCGCTGCCCGCCCCAGCGCTCAGAAGCTGACGCCCGGTCGTGTCCTTGAGGCCGAGAAGCTGAGCCCAACGGGTCGGGTTCATTACCACGATCGACGGCACGGCCGAGACGTCCTCAAGCATTCCGAATGCCTCAGCGAACGGCGCAAGGTCGGCAGGCTCAGCAGTGAGCGCAAGAGTCTGGATGCCAGTCGTGTTGGCGATACCGGCGAACTTGTCGGTACCCGCCGTTCCGGTAAGTGCCTGCTTATCGAAGCCCAGAGCGAGAGTGCGGAGCATCGAGCGGCTAATGGCATTCAGGGAAACACCGTCGGAGTCGTTGACGAACTCACTCGACAGCATTTCAGCCGTGGCAATCTTCATCGGCTTCACAGTCAGAAGACCCGCTGCAAACCCCCCGGTCGGCAGGTCCGCAAGCTCACCCACAAACGCCGGAGTGAAGTCCGAAGTGACGACCGGGGTCTTCCACTCAGAAGCGTTGGTTGCAACTCGGTTTACGCCACTGGAAAGTACGACGGAGCTGGGGGCCATGAGGTCCACGAAGGTCTTCGAGAACTCGGCCGGGGTAAAGGACCCAGCGGTACCCGCAGAAGTCAGGTTGCGAGACTCAGCGAGCTTCGCGTGAAGGAGGTCGCCAGCAGATGCCTTGCGGCCAATGGCGGATCGCTCACTGGGCGACTTCATGGCGGACAGCGAAGCGGCACGCTCATGGTTGTGCGCGTCCAGCTCAGCGCGCTTCTCGTCCAGCTCCGCCCCGCGCTTCTCGCCGTCCGCCTCAGCGGTGCGAATGTCGGCACGAAGCTTGTCGGCGCGCTCGCTTTCGGCAATGGCCTTACGGGCAGCGTCAATGTCAACCTTGCTCATGTTTCCTCTTTCAAGTGCGCGAGCGCTTACGGTCGCGTCCGGGTATGCAGGGGTGTGAACGGGGCCAAGCTCAATGACCCGCATTGCGGTAACTGTGCGGTGCGGAATTTCTCCGCTGTAATCCCACTGGTCTTCGTCGCAGATGAACGTGAACGATGAGCCGTAAATATCGCCACGCTTCGTAAGCTCGTGAACGCTGCGGCCAAGCTCTGTATCCGGAAGGTCGACGTCGTAGCGGATTCCGGTCTTGTCCGGGGTCAGCGCAAGCGTGCCGGATCGAGTGCGGCCCAAGACGTTGTCCGGGTTGTGATTCCACGTCGCAAGCACGTCGTCACTTGCGTTGGTCCACGCGTCGTACGCTATGGATTCGGTGAACGCGCCGATTCGTGTAGGCGCATCGAAAACTACGGCATAGCCGCTGAGCTTTCGGCTCTCGTCAGTTCTAAGAGGCTGCGGTGCTGCACGTGTCTCAATGTCAGTCAATGGGTTCCCTTCCAACACGCTCGCCGTAAGTGAGCGGAATTTCTACATATCCGGTCGGCCGGACCGTGAATTTTTAGCTTGCGCGAATGCTTAGACCAACAAGCGCGACGCCTCGACGTTCACGCTTGGCCGTCGCTCCGTGACGAAGTAGCGCCTTCTTGAAAGCGAGCCGTGTCATTACTTCCGGGGCGGGAATCTGTTCCTCGCGACAGAAGTCCAAGTAGGTGGCGTAGGCATCGCTCAGCAGCACAGAGCAACTAGCGTCCACCTGAAAACAAGCCGTGAACCAATGGCGTTCAGCAAAGACGCTTACGCGCCGGAACACCACGGGCGGAAAGCCGGAGCCACTGTCTTCGTAGCTGCGTGCACAGCGGGCGCAGAAAGGCCACCAGTCCGTGTGTCGTGCGCTGTACCGCCGCATACGCGGGTCAAGGGTTGCGGATCTGGAGTTGTCCACCACCCAGCGGGAAGCGTTGTTGGTGCAGTGGATACAGCCGAAGTTCGTAGCTGGACCGTAGGCGGCTTCGACGGCAGTGAGCGCGTCGGCGTAAGCGTGGTCGGCAATCATCAAACGCCTACCCTTGCCGCACGCTCCGCACGGTAGAAAGCGGTCCGGCAACGCGGGGCGCAGAAACGCCGGGGACGCCCCTTACCGCCGTACCCGATATCAGCACCACAGTGCTCACACTCGGCGTATTCGCGGAGTTCTTCGGCTTCGTCGCGCGCATTGATTGCGTCCAGCCGCGTGCTTGCCTGGGCATCAACACAGTCATCATTCCGGTCGTTCTCGTCACACGACGTCTTGCTTTTCGACGTCACACTGATTCGCTCGCCACAAAGCGCGCAGGAAGCCTGTAGGGGAAGTCCCAGGTTCTTGCGCTCTTCCTCCCATTGGGCGATACGCCATGCGGAGGCGCGGCAGGCAGCGGAGCAATACCGCTCTTGACTCTCACCCAGTCGGCCCCCGCAGCGGGCGCACTGGATGGTGTGAAGTTCGTACGGCAAATGAGGCATGGCCGCGTAGCCCTTTCGTTGTCACAGAAACGAAAAAGCCCCCGGTGCGTAGGGAGTCCGCCTCAGTGCTGTGACCCACTGAGGATTTCTCGACCTACGCCCGGGGGCTTAGTCGTGCGCGCTTTCTGCTAGAGATAAGCCGTCCCGCGCGCTGGGGAGTCATGGGAGCGGGATTGGCTTACGCCGTCACAGACCCGCAGGAAGGGACGCCGTAACGTCCTCCTACTTACCTTGAAGGGAGTCGGTGACCAGGGCAGCGGAGAGGAGGTGTCGCGGAGCTGTGTTCTTAAAGTCCGTGACTGTGAACGCTTACCCCTAGTGCTATAGGTTTTCTTATTGATACATGGGAAGAGTTTGCATCATCTACTAAAAGAACAGGCCAGGTCGGCAGCCTGCCGCCTGCCCGCTGTGGTGACGCTGCGCCCCGAAGCCCCTGAGCGCTCCTCGCAGCCCCGCAGTGCCCCAGCGCCCCCGAACCCATAAAGGGCCGCCCAAGAGGCTCACAGCCCCTCAGACGGCCCTTAACGGTGCCCGTGTCTAGTACGTAGCGCCTGCCCGTCGCTCTTCGGCAATGAGCGCTTCAGTCTGGGAAATGGCCGCTAGATTCGCTGCCGCCGGATCATTGCGCACCCAGGCCGGACCCTCGTAATCGATCGCGACTCGCGCCGGGTTGAACCGCTTGGGTGCTCCGGGTGTTGTCGGGCGGACGACTACAACGGCACCCAGGTCGTTCAGAAGCTCTTTGCGGCCTTCATCCGTACGCCGCTGCCACTCAGCCGCAATGGTGCTCCCAGCGTCCACCCAGCGGCCTTCAGCGTGGTCGGCTTCCGTGCGCAATTCTCCCTGCCGCTTCTCCAGTGCGTTCAGTTGGGTAATGGCCATGCGTGCCGCCGTGCCGTTCGGTGCGAGCTGGGCAAGGTTCCCTGCAAGCCGCTCGATTTGGGTTGTGACTTCGCTGAGCTGAAGTACCGCGCTGCCGTCCGGCTCCGTCCAGCGCTGAAGAGCAATGCGGCCGAAGCGCTTCAGGTAATCGGCGGTGACAAGGTCGTCCAGCATTGGCGCAGTGATGACGTTGGGTCGGTGAGTTCCGAGCTTGCCGACTCCGTTCCGGCAAACGTAAGTCGAGTAGTCTTTGCCGTTGACCGCTCGGCGCTGCCGGTACATTGGTCCGTCGCATTCTGAGCACAGGGCGACGTGAAGAAGTAGGGCTTTACCCGTGCGCTCAGCGCCCCGACCCTTAGCCTTTCCGTCGAGAATCGCGCGCAGTGCGGACCACGTTTCGGCGTTGAGGATTTCGGGTCCGGCGCGAAGGGGTTTTCCTTCGGCGTCGAGAACGGGCTGATTTGTGAGCGCGCCCCGCTTCTTTCCGGGTACGGACTGGACAAGCCAGCCGCGAAGGGCGGACGTGTAGAGAACATCCCGCAGCGTTGTGGAGTGCCAACGCTGGGGAGTCTTCTTGCGTCCGTCGCGCCCTTCGCGTTCGTGGCTGAGCTTGCGCCCATCGCGCTGTCGTGCGTGGTCTGCTGGGGGCAAGGTTCCGCGTTCATTGAGTTCGCGGGTAAGGCCCGTCAGTGTGGCACCGTGGTTGATGAGCTTGTCGGCACATTCGCGGATGATCTTTGCGGCGTCTTTGTCAATGGTCCAACGCTTGTCGTTGATTGGTCCCGTCACGCTGTAGCCGTAGGGTGCCAATCCGCCCAGATGGTTGCCACGTGCCTTGAAGTGTTGCTTGCTGTCAGTGATGCGCGCCGTGATCATGTCGCGCTCGTACTCCGCGAACGCGGCCAGGACGTTGATGATGATGGAGGCGTTTTCCGGCGATACAACGCCGTCCGCCGTGACGACCGTTGAGTGAGTCGACTTCGCGGCGTCGAGAAGCCGCTGAAACTCCAGCACGCTTCGGGCGTACCGGTCGAGCTTTGCCGCAAGCACGTAGTCAACGCGCGGAAGCCACGACAGCACTTCGCGCATTCCGGGGCGGTCTTCGAGCTTGCTTGCACCGCTGACGTTCGTGTCCGTGGCGACGTGAACGACCTTCCATCCGCGCGCTTCGGCGTAGGCGCGGCAGATGGCAATGCGGTGGTCCGGCGCTTCCTCAGCAAACAAGCGGCTGAGTCGGTCATAGATGACGACGGTCTTCATGTCTTCCCTGAAGGGAGTCGGTGACCTACCCGCCATGGACGGTTAGGCCGGACACCCGGGAGGCTGCGGCACCGTCCACGCGAACGCCGCCGAGCACGTGCCCGCCCGGCTGGAAGCGCTCGGGACCGCCGCCGGCCTGGACCGGACCGCTCTGCACAGCCAGCTGGCGGCCGCGCTGTCGGTCGTCGTGCATCTCGTACGGGACCGGGCCGGACGGCGACGGATCGCCGACGTGCATGTCCTGGAACGGGACGCGGCCGGCCTGGTGTTCACCGTGCCTGCTCTGAGCTGGGGTGCCGACGGGTTCGTCCCGGAGCGGGGCCGGGCGCGGCTGGAGTCGCTGATCGGGGGTGCGCTGTGACGGGCAGCTCCGTGGGTTACGCGGCGCATGCGGCGGCCCTCTGCGCGGGCGCGGCCGTGTGGCTGGTCGCGATGCGGGAGCCTGGGGTCCGGCGGGCGCGGGTCCTGTTCGTGGAGGGTCCGGCCGAGCCGTGGCAGGCGTGGCGAGCGTGGCCGTTCCTGCTCAAGGCGCGGGAGCTGGTTGTGGAGCGGCGCGAGTGGTGGTGCGTCCCGGTGGCGGTGGTGCTGGCCGTGCTGGGGGCTTCGGTGCTGCCGCTGGTCGCCGGAGCGGTGGCAGTGCCGTTGGTACGGCGGTGGATGCGGGGTCGCGCCCGGCGACGGCAGTGCGAGCGGGCGGCGGACTCGGTGGCGGCGTTGTGCGCGGCCGTGGTCGGGGAGCTGCGGGCCGGCCAGGAGCCCGGCCAGGCCCTGCTGGCCGGGTTGAGGGAGTGCACGGCGGGCGGGGAACCGTGGGGCGGAGGCGGGCCGGGCGACGGGGCGTGGCTTGGGGACGCGGAGGCCGCTGTGCTCGCGGCCGCGCGCTTCGGGGGAGACGTGCCCGGGGCGCTGCGGCAGGCGGCCGCCGGGCCGGGGCTGGGGGGCCTGTCCGGGATGGCCGCGTGCTGGCGGGTGGCGGCGGACGGCGGAGCTGGTCTCGTGGCGGGCCTGGACCGTCTGGAGACGGCGTTACGGGCCGACCGGCGCAGACGGGAGGAGCTGCGGGCCCAGTTGGCGGGAGCCTGGTCGACCGTCGTGGTTCTGGCACTGCTGCCGGTGGCGGGTCTGGGGCTGGGCGCCGCGCTGGGAGCCGATCCGCTGCGGGTGCTGCTGCACACGCCGGGCGGGCTGTTCTGCCTGGCGGTGGGGGGCTTCCTGGAAGCGGCCGGACTCTTCTGGGCTTGCCGGATCGTGCGGGGAGGTCAGGCGCCATGAGCACGACGGGAGGAGTTCTCCACAGCCTGGGGATCCTGGGGGCGCTGTCGGGGGCGGCGATGCAGCTGGTACTCGCTGTGGCTGAGGGGCGCCGGAGCCGGCTGGTGCGTGGCCGGGGCGCACTGATCCTGGAGGCCGCACCGTCCGTAGGAACCGGCTGGTGGTCCCGAGCGGTGGTCGTACGGGCACGGAAGGACAGCGGTGCCCGATCGGGTGGTGATGTCCGGGCGGCCAGCGGTGCCAGTGCCGATGCCGGGGCTCGTGCCGGTGTCCTGCGGTGGGCCGCTCCGGTGGGGGCCTGGCTGGCCGGATGGATTCTGATCGGCGGCCTGGTGGGGTGTGCCGTCGGTGCGGTAGCGGCATACGGGACGTGGCGCCGGCAGCGTTCCCGGCCCCGGCCCGGTCCGGGCGAGTCCCGCGAGGAGCGGGCCGCGATCGCCGGACAGCTCCCTCTGGCCGCCGATCTGCTGGCGGCGTGCGTCGCCGTCGGCGCCGGGCCCCGCGAGGCGGCGGAGGCGGTCGGTGAGTCCATCGGCGGCCCGGTCGGCGACCGGCTTGCCCGGGTCGCTGCCGAGATCCGCCTCGGCGGGGAGCCCGCCGAGGCGTGGGGGCGATTCGGGGACATACCGGGCGCCGGACCGCTGGCCCGCTGTCTGCACCGCGCCGGATCGACCGGGGCCCCGGCGGCGGAGCAGGTCGCCAGGCTGGCCGAGACGATACGCGCCGAGCAGGCCGGTGCCGCTGTGGCTCGTGCCCAGCGCGCCGGGGTCCTGATCACCGCGCCGGTCGGACTGTGCTTCCTCCCCGCCTTCCTGGCGGTCGGGGTGGCGCCGGTGATCATCGGCTTGGCCGGCGCACTGCTGGCCACGGGCTAGGCCGGCGCACTCTTCGTTCACGGGCGCTCCGTTCGGACGCCTGATCGCTGTCGATGCCCATCGGGGGAACGAAATGAACAAGAAGTTCGAGGGAAGAACAGAGCTGACGGAGCGGATGGCAGAGGAGGGGCGAACGGAAGGAGAGCGGCGAGCGGTCGGCGCTCTCTGCCGCACACGGCCGTCGAGGCGATCGCCGGGCCGGTCGGCGGCGCCATGGGTCGCGCGGCGGACGGGGAGGCTGGGCCGGTCGTCCGACCGCGGGATGACCACCTCCGAGTACGCCGTGGGCACCATCGCCGCGTGCGCCTTCGCCGCCGTGCTCTACAAGGTGGTCAACAGCGGGCCGGTCATGTCGGCGATGCAGTCCATGATCGAGGGCGCCCTCGATGCGAAGTTCTGAGGCCGGGGCGGGACACCGCAGCATGCGTCGGATGCGGGACCGCGGGGCGGTGACGGCGGAGGCGGCTGTGGTGATCCCGGTGCTGGTGGCCTTCGCCATGGCGTTGCTCTGGGCGTTGGCGGCGGCCTCGGCCCAGATCCGGTGTGTGGACGCGGCACGGGCGGGGGCCCGGGCCGCGGCCCGTTCGGAGCCGGAGGCGGCGGTGCTGACGGCCGCGCGCGATGCCGCGCCGCGTGGTGCCCGGGTCGCGGTGGGGAAAGCAGGGGAGTTGTGGAGCGTAACGGTGGAGGCGCCCACTCCGGGCCCGGCGGCGCTGGCCCTGACGCTGCGTGCCGAGGCGGTTGCCCTGGCGGAGGACACGGTGGGAGGTGCTGTGCCATGAAGCGGACGGGCCCTGAAGCCCGCGGGCGTTGGCTGTGCCGCCGGGAGGAGGTCCGGCACCGGCTCCGGATGCGGCACCGGCTCCGGCTGCGGCTGCGGCTCCGGCTGCGGCTCCGGGACCGGCTCCGGCTCCGGATCCGTGCCCGGGCCGGGCGGACGGGTGGGGAGCGGCTTCGGGGAGTGGATCGGGGGGTGGCGACGGTGTGGGTGGCTGTCACCACCGTGGCCCTGTGTGGGGTGTTCGCCCTCGTGCTTGAGCTGGGGCAGGTCGTGACCGCACGCCACCGGGCGGGCAGTGCCGCGGACTTGGCGGCACTGGCAGCTGCGGACCGGGCGCTGGAAGGGCCGGGCGTCGCCTGCGAGGCGGCCCGGAGGGTGGCCGTGGCGCAGAAGGCGGTGCTCGTCCGTTGCTCGGTGCACGGGGAGATCGCCGATGTGGTCGCCCGGTCGAGCCTCGGGCGCTACGCGCCCGCCGTCAGGGCCCGGGCCGCCCCTCCGGCGGCTCCCCGTGCGGTGGCCGGCCGGTCGTCGTCCTTCGCTTCGGCCACGAGCCACGAGCCACCGCACGGCGTCAGCCGGTCGGCACGTTCGAGTGGCCCGCTGTGAGCATGACCTCCAGGCTCCCCGAGCGCCACCCCGGACGGCCCCCACGCCGCCGGCAGCTGGAGACTGAAGAGGGCGGAGGGCGAAGTTGCCTGTCAACAACGCGCTGTCCACCGGCGCTTCATTCCCGGCCGCCCAGGCGGTGAGACCTCCGCACAGCAGCAGGGCCGCGGTGTAGAGGAGTCCGTCCGTCACGATGACGCGCCAACGCGGGAGCGGCTGCAGGCAGCGGCGGGCGGCGGTCAGAGCCACGACGGCGACGACCGGGAAGACCAGCTCCCAGGGGTCTGCCGCTCTCAAGGCACTCCAGCCCTCGTGCCTGTCGGAGAAGGCCGTCAGAGCGAGCTCGACGCCCAGCCCGAGCAGCCAGGACACAACGGTCACGGTCAGCGCGTAGAAGAAGGGGCGCCGCGCCATGTCACAGCCGTGTCCACCCCTTTCGAGCAGGACTCCGGGTGGTGCCCCGCTCCCGGTTCATCGTCCCACCGAGAGGCGCGAAACTGTCTCTTCGGGCATAGCCCGAAGGGGACCCTCCTGAAGGGCAACGCGGCGTGTACCAAGCGGCCTTGGGCGCTTCGTATCGGCCGTGCCGATGTCAGAGGCGGGCGGTACGGTGGAAGCTGATCTCTGTCGTCACCAGGCCACGGGGGTCTGCTGGAGGGAGCGGGGATCAGGAAGGGCCGGAATGACCACACGGTCCGAGGCGGTGGAGACACCGTGTCCGTACCTGGGCACGGGGCACGACCCCAGGAGCGCTGCATGGCGGTTGGAGAGCCTCACCGACCGAGAGAGGGAAGTGCTTCTCCTGCTCGGTACGGGGCTGGGCAACAGACAGTTGGCGCAGGAGCTGGGTATAGCGGACAGGACGGTTAAGGCGCACATCGCGAACATCGTGGACAAGATCGGGCAGGAGACGCGGACACAGGCCGCGATCGTGTCAGCTCTGGCGCACGAAGTGCTGTGTGACGACCCGTCGTGTACCCGGCACCAAGGGGCGGCATCGGGCCGCCATCGGGGGCCTGCTGCCGTATGACGGCGCGGCTTGCGCCCGTTCCGTACCAGGGACGGGCGCAGGACCGGTCGGCCGATGCCGTCTTTCGGGCGGCGCCCCACGGGGCTGAGTCGTCCCAGCCCGCCCCGCCCCGGCGGGTCTCACTGCGACCGGACGCACTGCGAGGTCTGCGCGATCGGCGCGATGAGGGCCGAGAGCGCGACGAGGACCTCGTCGGGTGCCTTGGGGGAGTGAGTGACGGTGACTTCTGTGGCCGGGGTGCGGCCATAGGTGGTGATCACCTTCTTGGTGTCACTGGACCGCGCGGTGTCGATGACCCAGTCGACGCCGTCGGCCGAGAAGCAGGGGTCCGAGGTGGGCCCGATCTCGGCCACGCCGCAGCGCAGGATGATGTTGCTGTCACCCCAGAGTGCGACGCCGGCCAGCTTGGTGGCGTGCTTGGTGTGCCCTGCCAGTTTGCCGGGAGCGTTCTCCGTTATGCGCCCGCAATGGGCGTTGCCGGCCTGAGCACCCGGCCGGACGTTGTAGTGGGGCTCCTTGGTCATGACGAAGATCAGCACGGCGGCGACAGCCACGACTGCAGCGGTGAGGGGGAGGGTCGTGCGTTTGCTGGGCATGCTCGACAGTTCGTCTTCCCGCTCCGGGGAGGTGGTCGTGCGACACGTTATGGCATGAAGTGGGACGCGAAGAATGGGGGCCTCCTCCTTGCCCTTTGAGGCAATGCCCCTATGGGTGCCTCCCCAAGGGACCTGGTGTGGCCGGAGTTCATCTCAGGTCCGAGTGCTCAGCCTTTTGTTCCTGCATGGAGGGGGCCTCGATGCGCAAAGCAACCGGTTCGCTCGTACTGGTCGCGCTCACGGCAGGGTCGTTGACGGCCCTTTCCGCACCCGCACAAGCGGCGCCCCAGGCGAAGGACCCGTACGCGCACATTCGACTCGAGTGGGTCTGGGCGCCGGGCAACTGTCTCTCGATGGGCGGCAGCAAGAAGAACAATGCGCGCTCGTCCTGGCCAAGTGTGCCAAGAGCAGCAAGACGCAGCGATGGACGCTCAAGCGGCGCCACAAGAACAAGTCGGTGTTCATCATCAAGAACGACAAGTCCGGGAAGTGCCTGGTCGTCGGCGCCAAGGGCCGGCTGATACAGAGCACCTGCAAGTCGGCGAAGAAGAGCCACCAGTGCACGCTGGGCAGCTCGAAGATCTGCGACAAGTCGGCGGGCAAGGCCATCGCCTCCAAGTCCACGAGCGCCGGTCCGTACCCGTATCCGGAGCAGCTCAGCGATTCGAGCAAGGCCCGCGGTCGCCGGGAACGGGGCCTGTCCTGGCGAGAAGGACGGACGCACCTTCAGTACGGGGGTCCGCAATTCTCCCCGAGGCCGGTTTCTTTCCCGGGCCGGTCTTTGCGCCGGGACCGGACCGCTGCCTGCGCCCCCACCGGTGTGCAGGGCTGGGAGGTGGCGGTGGCATCATCGGCGAGCGTGAGAACGCCACGAGCCTCAACTGCGGCCATCCTCCTGCTCGCTGCGCTGGTGGGGTGCTCGGCACCCTCTCCGCCGGTGGACGACGCCCGCGGGCCCGGACCGCTGAAGTCCTTCGCCCCTGCCGACCGGCCGGCGATGCCGGAGTTGGCGGGGAAGCGCGTGGACGGCGGCGGCCGGGTCAGCCTGAAGGAGCTGCGGGGCAAGGTCGTCGTGGTCAACGCCTGGGCCTCGTGGTGCGGCCCGTGCCGTGCGGAGGCTCCCGGCCTCTCCCGGGTGCACGAGGAACTGCAGGCCAAGGGCCTGCGGGTGGTCGGGGTCAACGCGGATGTCGCGGTCGAGGCGGCGCGTTCCTTCGAGAAGGACACGGCGCTCGTGTATCCGAGCCTGCACGACCCGCAGGGGCGGCAGCTTCTCCGCCTTCCGAAGGGCGTGGTCAGCACCGCCGGCTACCCGTTCACGATCGTCGTCGACCCGAAGGGGCGGATCGCGGCGGCGCGGATCGGGGCGATCGGCGAGACGGAGCTGAAGGAGCTGGTCACGCCGCTGTTGCCGTCCTGATCGGTGCTGCCACCCTGACCTGTGCTGTGCCGTTCTGACCCGTCAGGTCTCGGGCTGGTCCTCCGTCTGCGGCTTTGGCGGCGCACCCCTGAGGAGTTCGGTGAGGAGCCGTACGGCGCCGCGTTTGTGCAGGGGCTCGTTGCCGTTGCCGCATTTGGGGGACTGGATGCAGGACGGGCAGCCCGCCTCGCACTCGCACGAGGCGATGGCTTCCCGGGTCGCGGTCAGCCACGTACGGGCGGTGTGGAAGGCCCGCTCGGCGAATCCGGCGCCGCCCGGGTGGCCGTCGTAGACGAAGACCGTCGGCAGCAGGGTGTCGGGGTGCAGCGGTATCGAGACGCCGCCGATGTCCCAGCGGTCGCAGGTGGCGAAGAGCGGGAGCAGGCCGATCGACGCGTGCTCGGCCGCGTGGAGCGCGCCGCCGAGGATCTCCGGGTTGATGCGGGCGGCGTCGAGCTGGTCCTCGGTGACCGTCCACCAGACGGCGCGGGTGCGCAGGGTGCGGGGAGGCAGGTCGAGCTTGGTCTCGCCCAGGACCTCGCCGGTCATCAGTCTGCGGCGGAGGAAGGAGACGACCTGGTTGGTGACCTCGACGGACCCGTAGCAGAGCCGCCCTTGACCCCACGGGATCTCGGTGTCGGTCTCCAGGACGGAGATGGCCGTGGTGTCGCGGGCGACGGTGGAGTACGGGGGGTCGGCCTGCTCGACCAGGGCGACGGAGTCCTCCAGGTCCAGCTTCCGGACCAGATGGGTGCGGCCCTGGTGGAGATGGACGGCGCCCTCGTGAACGGCGGTGTGGGCGGCGGCCGCGTCGACCGTGCCCAGCAGACGGCCGGTGCCCTCCTCGACGATCTGGACGGGGCGGCCGCCCCCGCCCCGGATGTCCGTGAGGTCGGCGGCCCGTTCGCGGCGGGTCCAGTGCCAGCCCGATGCCCGCCTGCGCAGCAGCTTCGCGGCCTCCAGCTGCGGCAGCAGCTCGGGCACGGCGGGGCCGAAGAGGGCGATGTCGGGCTCGGTGAGGGGCAGCTCGGCGGCCGCGGCGCACAGGTGGGGGGCCAGGACGTAGGGGTTGTCCGGGTCCAGCACGGTCGACTCCACGGGCTGGCGGAACAGCGCCTCGGGGTGGTGCACCAGATAGGTGTCCAGCGGGTCGTCCCGGGCGACCAGTACGGCCAGGGAGCCCTGCCCCGACCGGCCGGCGCGGCCCGCCTGCTGCCAGAGGGAGGCCCGGGTTCCCGGGTAGCCGCAGATGACGACGGCGTCGAGGCCCGAGACGTCGATGCCGAGTTCGAGGGCGGTGGTGGCCGCCAGGCCGAGGAGCTCGCCGGAGTGCAGGGCCCGCTCGAGGGCGCGGCGTTCCTCCGGGAGGTAGCCGCCGCGGTAGGCGGCGACCCGCTTCGGCAGGGAGCGGTCCACCTCCGCGAGACGTTCCTTGGCGATGACCGAGATCAGCTCGGCGCCACGCCGGGAGCGTACGAAGGCGACCGAGCGCACGCCCTGGACGGTCAGGTCGGTGAGCAGGTCGGCGGTCTCGGCCGTGGCGGTACGGCGCACGGGGGCGCCCTTCTCGCCGTGCAGGTCGGTCAGCGGCGGCTCCCAGAGGGCGAAGACCAGCTCGCCGCGCGGGGAGGCGTCGTCGGACACCTCCGTGACCGGCAGGCCCGTCAGGCGTCCGGCGGCGACCGAGGGCTCCGCCGCGGTGGCGGAGGCGAGCAGGAACACCGGGTCGGCCCCGTAGCGGGCGCAGAGGCGGCGCAGCCGGCGCAGGACCTGGGCCACGTGGGAGCCGAAGACGCCCCGGTAGGTGTGGCACTCGTCGATCACGACGAAGCGCAGCGCGCGCAGGAAGGAGGACCAGCGGGGGTGGGACGGCAGGATCCCGCGGTGCAGCATGTCGGGGTTCGTCAGGACGTAGTTCGCGTACTGGCGCACCCATTCGCGTTCCTCGACCGGGGTGTCGCCGTCGTAGACCGCGGGCCGGACGGCGTTGCCGAGTGGGGCCGCCAGGGACTTCACCGAGCGCCGCTGGTCGGCGGCCAGGGCCTTGGTGGGGGCGAGGTACAGGGCGGTTGCCCCGCGGCCGTTGGGGGCCTCTGAGCCCTCCAGCAGGGTGCTGAGGACCGGGGCGAGGTAGGCGAGCGACTTGCCGGACGCCGTACCGGTGGCGATCACGACCGATTCGCCGTCCAGCGCGTGCTCGGCGGCGGCCGCCTGGTGGGCCCACGGATGGTCGATTCCGGCTTTTTCGATCGCCGAGATCACTTCTGGCCGGATGCGATCCGGCCAGATGGCATGGGTTCCCGATCTAGGGGGCAAGTGCTCCGTATGAGTGATGCGCGCGGCCCGGCCCGCCCCTGTGGCGAGCCGGTCGAGGATCATGGCGGGAGAGGGGCGCATGTCCCCACTCTCGGGTGGTCGTCCGGGACGGTGATTCTTGGCCATCGGCACCGAGTGTGTCACTGGCGTGACGGACAATGGTCCCAAGGCGTCGTGCATGGCTGCTGGTAAGTGATTGAATGCCATCGCGGCTGGCGATCCGTCCCCTGGCCTCCGTCGGGGAGACCGAGGGGCGACCGCTCGATAGCAAGGTGCTGGAGGATCCGTGGACCTGTCCCTGTCGACTCGCAATGTGTCCGGGCCTGGTGGCGACCGTACGGTCGTCGAGGTCGGTGGCGAGATTGATGTGTATACCGCGCCCAAGCTGCGCGAGCAGTTGGTCGAGTTGGTGAATGACGGCAGCTACCACCTGGTTGTCGACATGGAAGGTGTCGACTTCCTCGACTCCACCGGCCTCGGCGTGCTCGTGGGCGGCTTGAAGCGTGTCCGGGCCCATGAGGGCTCGTTGCGCCTGGTCTGCAACCAGGAGCGCATTCTCAAGATCTTCCGGATCACGGGCCTGACCAAGGTGTTCCCGATTCACACCACGGTCGACGAGGCTGTCGCCGCCACCGACTGAGGTCGGCTTCGACCGGCCTTCGGGCCGGTCGTCAGGCAGTGAACAAACCGACAGCGGCAGCAACCAGGCCGTGACGGGCAGGCGGTCGACCTCCGGGTCGGCTGTCGGCTTTGTCGATCTCGTCGGTTTCCGGAGGAGGAGAGCAGAGGTGCCGGGCTTTGGCCCGGGACCTCTGACGCGTACGCCCGAACGTTCCAGGGGGATCGCATGGCCACCGTTGAACTCCGCTTCAGTGCCCAGCCTGAACATGTCAGGACGGCCCGCCTGGTGGCGGCCGCCGTGGCGCGCCGGGCCGGCGTCGACGAGGCGGTGCTCGACGAAGTCAGGCTCGCCGTCGGAGAGGCGTGCAGCCGTGCTGTGGGGCTGCACCGCAGCCACGGCATCACCGCGCCGGTCAGTGTGGTGCTGACCGAGGAGGAGAAGGCGTTCTCCATCGAGGTCGGGGACGGCGTTCCCGACCCCGGGAGCGACCCCGCCACGCCCGGAGCGCGCGGTGGTGCGTCCGGAGGCCCGGACGAGCCCGAGAGCGACGGCGGCGAGGACGAGATGGGCCTCGCGGTCATCAGTGGTCTCGTCGACGAGGTGGAGGTCCGGTCCGGTGCGGACGGCGGAACCATCCGTATGAGCTGGCCGACGGCCCTCGCCGCGGTGCGCCCCTGAGGTCTGCCGTCCCGGGCGACGTGTGACGTGGACCTGCGCCATCCCGTACGGCGTGGCGTGGACCTGTGCCTTTCCGTACGGCGCCGGCGTGCGTCACCTTGTACGGCGTAAGCGTGTTCCCTGCTGTTCGGCGTGAGGCTGTTCCCTCCCGTACGGCCTAAGCGTGCGCCACCTCGTACGACGTAAGCGTGTCCACCCGTACGGCGGCATGGTGGTGTCGGCGGCGTGCCGCTTTTCCCGAGGCTCTGCTGAGCAGGCCCTTTCCTGCGTGTCCTCTTACGGCTTCCCCTGCGTAATGCGCCTGCTCCGTTACTGCATTCGGGGAAACACCTCCGTCGATCTTTCGGCGTTGGGGGGAGCGCGATCAATTCTCTTCCCGACCACTGTTTTGATCAGGTTCCGCTCCCTACAATCCGTCCACGTCTTGAGCGCTGAGCGTCAAGGAGGACGTATGGCGGAGTTCTTCACCACCCCAATGGCTGCACCGGCCGCACCGACGCGGGAATCCGCACTTTCCGACGGGCCCGTCTCCCTCGCGGCGGCGGTCCTCACCGACGACAACCGGCTGATCGTCATCATCGTGGCGGTCGTCGCCGTCGCCGCGCTCATCGTCGCCCGGCTACTGGTACGCCAGGTCCTGTCAGCCGGCGAGGGCACCGAACGGATGAAGGAGATCGCCGCGGCGATCCAGGAGGGCGCCAACGCCTATCTGACCCGCCAGCTGCGCACGGTCGGCGTTTTCGCCGTGATCGTGTTCTTCCTGCTGCTGTTGTTGCCGGCCGACAACTGGTCGCAACGTGCGGGGCGTTCGCTCTTCTTCCTGGTGGGTGCGCTTTTCTCGGCGGCGACCGGATACATCGGTATGCGGCTGGCCGTACGGAGCAATGTGCGCGTGGCCGCCGCCGCGCGTGAGGCGACTTCGGGGGAGGGCGAACCGGAAAAGGATCTCACCACCGTCTCGCACCGGGCGATGAAAATCGCCTTCCGTACCGGTGGTGTGGTCGGAATGATCACGGTGGGGCTCGGGCTGCTGGGCGCCTCCTGTGTGGTGCTCGTCTACGCGGCCGACGCGCCCAAGGTGCTGGAGGGCTTTGGCCTCGGCGCTGCGCTGATCGCCATGTTCATGAGGGTCGGTGGCGGCATCTTCACCAAGGCCGCCGATGTGGGCGCCGACCTCGTCGGCAAGGTGGAGCAGGGCATCCCGGAGGACGACCCGCGCAACGCCGCCACCATCGCGGACAACGTGGGCGACAACGTCGGTGACTGCGCGGGCATGGCCGCAGACCTCTTCGAGTCGTACGCCGTGACGCTCGTCGCCGCGCTCATCCTCGGCATGGCCGCCTTCGGCGACTCCGGCCTCGCCTTCCCCCTGATGGTTCCCGCGATCGGTGTCGTCACCGCGATGATCGGGATCTTCGCGGTCGCCCCGCGCCGCGCCGATCGCAGTGGGATGACAGCGATCAACCGGGGCTTCTTCATCTCCGCCGTGGTCTCGCTCGTCCTGGTGGCGGTGGCCGCGTTCGTCTATCTGCCGTCCTCGTACGCCGAGCTGACCGGGGTCACCGACGAGGCGATCACCACGCACGGTGGCGATCCGCGGGTCTTCGCCCTGGTCGCGGTGGCCATCGGCATCGTTCTCGCCGCGCTGATCCAGCAGCTCACCGGCTACTTCACCGAGACCGAGCGCCGCCCCGTCCAGGACATCGGGAAGTCCTCGCTGACCGGCCCGGCGACCGTGGTGCTGGCCGGTATCTCCATCGGCCTGGAGTCGGCCGTCTACACCGCGCTGCTGATCGGCCTCGGCGTCTACGGGGCGTTCCTGCTCGGCGGTACGTCGATCATGCTGGCCCTCTTCGCGGTGGCGCTCGCCGGGACCGGGCTGCTCACCACGGTCGGTGTCATCGTCGCCATGGACACCTTCGGCCCGGTCTCCGACAACGCCCAGGGCATCGCCGAGATGTCCGGTGACGTGACCGGCGCCGGGGCCCAGGTGCTCACCGACCTGGACGCCGTCGGCAACACCACCAAGGCCATCACCAAGGGCATCGCCATCGCCACCGCCGTCCTGGCGGCGGCCGCGCTCTTCGGCTCCTACCGTGACGCCATCGCCACGGCGGTCGCCGACGTGGGAGCCGGGGCGGGGGAGCTGGGACTGAGCCTGGACATCTCGCAGCCCAACAACCTCGTCGGTCTGATCCTCGGTGCGGCGGTCGTCTTCCTCTTCTCCGGGCTCGCCATCAACGCGGTCTCCCGCTCCGCCGGAGCCGTGGTCTACGAGGTCCGGCGGCAGTTCCGCGAGCACCCCGGGATCATGGACTACACGGAGAAGCCGGAGTACGGCCGCGTGGTCGACATCTGCACCAAGGACGCCCTGCGCGAGCTGGCCACGCCCGGCCTGCTCGCGGTCCTGGCGCCGATCGCGGTCGGGTTCAGCCTCGGCGTCGGCGCACTCGGCTCGTACCTGGCGGGCGCCATCGCCACCGGCACCCTGATGGCGGTCTTCCTCGCCAACTCCGGCGGGGCCTGGGACAACGCCAAGAAGCTCGTCGAGGACGGGCACTACGGCGGCAAGGGCAGCGACGCGCACGCCGCCACCGTGATCGGTGACACGGTCGGCGACCCGTTCAAGGACACGGCGGGCCCGGCGATCAACCCGCTCCTGAAGGTGATGAACCTGGTGGCGCTGCTCATCGCCCCAGCGGTGGTGCAGTTCAGCTACGGGGCGGACGCGAACCCCTGGATCCGGGCGGTGGTGGCCGTCTTCGCCATCGTGGTCATCGTCGGCGCGGTCTACGTGTCCAAGCGGCGCGGAATCGCCGTCGGCGACGACGACAGCGGTGCGCCGGACGGCGGCGGTCCGCCGCTCCCGTCACCGGACCCTGCGGTGGCCCCGTAGCACCGCGGTACCGGGTGACCTGTCGTCACCGTGCGTTCGGGCGGTGCGTGTTGACGTACCGCCCGCCCGTGCCGCTGGGCGGGGCCGGTGGTCGAGCCCCGTCGTCCTGATGGGTTACCGAACGGGTGTTGGAATCCACGCACGAGTGGCGTCTCCCTCATTTCCTTGGTGCAAATGGCTTCAAAAGGAGGTACATCGGATGCCTGGCACCCGGATGGAGCCCTCTTGGCGTGTAAGTTCCGGGGCCGAGAGCCTTGGAAGGGACCCATCCGGTGAACAAGAAGCTTGCAGCCGCACTGTCCGGCGGTGCGGTACTCGTACTGACGCTGTCGGGTTGCAGCGACGACAGCGACGACAAGGTGAACGACTGGGCCAAGAAGGTCTGCGACCAGGTCCAGCCGCAGCTGCAGAAGATCGCCAACGCCAACGCCTCCATCCAGCAGCAGACCGCTGACAACAGCAAGCCCGCCGACGTCCAGAAGACGGACTCGGCCGCCTTCCAGCAGATCTCCCAGGCCTACAAGTCGCTGGGCACGGCCGTGGACTCGGCCGGTCCGCCGCCGGTCGACGACGGTGAGACCACGCAGAAGGAGGCCGTGAAGGAGCTCAACGCCTCCGCTACGGCGTACGCGGGTCTGAAGACCAAGGTCGACGCCCTCGAGACCAAGGACCAGGCGAAGTTCGCCGACGGCCTCAAGGGCATCGCCGAAGAGCTGAACAAGATCAGCACCAGCGGTGACCAGGCGCTGAAGAAGCTCCAGTCCGGTGAGGTCGGCGCCGCGATGTCGAAGCAGAAGGGCTGCCAGAAGCCGGCACCTTCGACCGGGCCCGCCAGCCCGGGGGGATCCGCGGCGCCGGATGCGGGCGCGACGGCGACCCCCTCGGCGTCGGCCTCGGCCTCGGCCTCGGAGGAGAAGAAGGCGTAGCCCGCCGGCAGGGCGGGAGGTCTCAGGACCGCGAGAACGGCCTCCGCGCAGCGGCGGGGACAGCCGCGAGAACGGCCTCCGCGCAGCGGCGGGGACAGCCGCGAGAACGGCCTCCGCGCAGCGGCGGGGACAGCCGCGAGAACGGCCTCCGTGCAGCGGCCCGGACACCCGGTGGGTGGCCGGGCCGCTGCCGTTGTCGGTGGGACCCGACACAATGGTCGTGTGAGTAAGACCAGCCTTCCCGCACCCGACCACACCGCCGGCCTCCGCGAGGCGCTGCTCGCCGCCGCCTTCACCGCCGACGGCCTCCTCGACCGGCTCGGCGCAGCCGCCTATGCCGCGCTCGCCCGCAGCGAGACCGTGCCCGCCCTCCGCGCCACCCGGGGCGTGTCGCCGCTCGACACGCTGGTGCGGCTGTTCCTCCTCCAGCGCCCCGTCCCCCGGGAGCAGGCCCGCGCCGCCCTCCCGCTGGAGGAGTGCGTCCAGGACGGCTGGGTGAGCGTCGAGGACGGCCTGGTCCGCGCCACCGTCGACGTACGGCCCTACGGTGGACCGGACGGTGAGGACTGGTTCATCGTCTCCGACCTGGGCTGCGCGGTCGGTGGCGCGGGCGGGATCGGCTCGCACGAGGAGGGCGTCGTCCTCGGCGTCGGCGGGGCCTCCACCACCCTCGCAGGCGTCACCGTGCGTACGCCTGTGGCCTCGGCTCTCGACCTCGGTACGGGCTCCGGCATCCAGGCGCTGCACGCCGCCCAGCACGCCACCCGCGTCACCGCGACGGACCTCAACCCCCGCGCCCTGGAGTGCACCCGGCTCACACTCGCCCTCTCCGGCGCCGCCCCGGCCGACCTCCGCGAGGGCTCCCTCTTCGAGCCGGTCGGCACGGAGACCTTCGACCTGATCGTCTCCAACCCGCCCTTCGTCATCTCGCCCGGTGCCCGCCTCACCTACCGGGACGGCGGCATGGGCGGCGACGACCTCTGCCGCACCCTGGTCCAGCAGGCGGGGGGCCACCTGAACGAGGGGGGATACGCCCAGTTCCTCGCCAACTGGCAGCACGTGGAGGGCGAGGAGTGGCAGGACCGGCTGCGCTCCTGGGTGCCCGCCGGGTGCGACGCCTGGATCGTGCAGCGCGAGGTTCAGGACGTCACGCAGTACGCCGAGCTGTGGCTGCGCGACAGCGGCGACCACCGCGGCGACCCGGAGGCGTACGCCGAGCGGTACGAGGCGTGGCTCGACGAGTTCGAGGCGCGCGGGACCACGTCCGTCGGCTTCGGCTGGATCACCCTGCGCAGGTCCGCCGCCGCGGCCGCGGGGCGCCCGTCGATCGTCGTCGAGGAGTGGCCGCACGCCGTGCAGCAGCCGCTGGGCCGGGCCGTCGAGGACCACTTCGCCCGCCAGGACTATCTGCGCGACCAGGACGACGCCGCCCTGCTCGCCGGGCACTTCACCCTCGCCGCCGAGGTGGTGCAGGAGCAGGTAGGCCTGCCCGGCGCGGAGGATCCCGAGCATGTGGTGCTGCGCCAGCACCGCGGGATGATGCGAGCGACGAAGGTGGACGCGGTGGGCGCCGGGTTCGCCGGGGTGTGCGACGGTTCGCTGCCCGCAGGGCGGATCCTGGACGCCATCGCCCAGCTGATGTCCGAGGACCCGGTGCTCCTGCGCGACCGCACCCCGCAGGCGATCCGGCTGCTGGTCGAGGAGGGCTTCCTGGAGCCGGTGCAGGCGCCGAGGCCGGGGGCCGTTCCCCCAGCGCCCTCCGCCTGATCCTCGTCGGCAGAGCCCTCTCGTACCGGGCCCTGTCCATGGTGGCGATCTCCGACGAACGCCGGTACGGCACCCTCGGAGCCGTCCTCCTCAGCCCTCGCCACCGGACTCCGTTCTGGATCGGCGGGGCTCTGCCCTATGTCCTCGACAGCCTCCTCATCAGCGCCTTGACGCTCACCGCCGCGTCCCTCCTGCTCGGCCTGCCGATTCCGCTCGGCGCCCTGCCGGGGCTCACGGCGGCGCTCCTGGCGGCCGCCGCCGGGTGCCCGGCGTTCGGGCCGGCGCTCCTTGCCGTGTACGAGAGGGGCGGCCAGGGCCGCTCGGCCCCTGACGTCATGTGACGGCCTCGGTACTCCCGGTGGGTGCGCGCTGTTCACCCGGGGTTCGTGTCGGCGACGCCCCGGGGTGGCAGCCTCCCCCATGACCGAGCGGTACGACCGGCTCGAGCGGTACGACAGGGTCGAGGGGTACGACATGGAGAGCGTCGCAGCAGTCTTCGCCGGCACGGCCTTCGCGGCGTTCGGCGTCGGGCTCCTCGTCTGGACCGGGGCGCGCGCCCTGCACCGTGCGCCGGTGCTGCACGGTGTGAGCCCCGTCGCCTCCACCGCACTCACGACACTTTTCGGCGTAGTTTTCCTGGTCCTCGGCGTGTGGTGCTTCACGCTCGTCTGATCCCCGCCTGAGCCGGGGCCGCGCCCGGGTCGAGGGGGTGCCCGAAGGGCTCCGCGACCGCCCCGGAAAAGCCGCAGGCCCGGACTTCGCGCGGCGCGGACCCGACGGTCCGGGCGGCAGGAATGGCGGAAGTCGGGTTACCGTTCGAGTGGCCGTTGCGGGCTTTTGCCGTTTGACACGGGGGCGGGTTGTACCGTCACACTCCGCAGCGACAGCACCGCGGGAAGCGTTTCGACGCTGCCCGGATGCCCATCGAGTGCCGACCGGAGAGAAGAGCGAAGTTGTCCCCGACCAGCGAGACCGCACAGGGCGGCCGCCGACTCGTCATCGTCGAGTCGCCTGCCAAGGCGAAGACGATCAAGGGCTATCTCGGCCCCGGATACGTCGTCGAGGCGAGCGTCGGGCACATCCGCGACCTCCCGAACGGCGCGGCCGAGGTCCCGGACGAGTACACCGGCGAGGTACGCCGCCTCGGGGTGGATGTCGAGAACGACTTCCAGCCCATCTACGTGGTCAACGCCGACAAGAAGGCCCAGGTCAGGAAGCTCAAGCAGCTGCTGGCCGAGTCCGACGAACTCTTCCTCGCCACCGATGAGGACCGCGAGGGCGAAGCCATCGCGTGGCACCTGCAGGAAGTGCTCAAGCCCAAGGTGCCGGTCCACCGGATGGTCTTCCACGAGATCACCAAGGACGCGATCCGGGCCGCCGTCGCCAACCCGCGCGAGCTCAACCAGCGCATGGTCGACGCCCAGGAGACCCGCCGTATTCTCGACCGTCTCTACGGCTACGAGGTCTCGCCGGTCCTGTGGAAGAAGGTCATGCCGAAGCTCTCGGCGGGCCGCGTCCAGTCCGTCGCCACCCGTCTCGTCGTCGAGCGGGAGCGCGAGCGCATCGCCTTCCGCTCCGCCGAGTACTGGGACCTGACCGGAAAGTTCGCCACCGGCCGTGCCGGTGACGCCTCCGACCCCTCGACCCTGACCGCACGCCTCAGCGCGGTCGACGGCCGCCGGATCGCCCAGGGCCGTGACTTCGGCCCCGACGGGCAGCTCAAGGCCGGCTCCGCGCAGACCCTGCACCTGGACGAGGTGAGCGCCCGCGCCCTGGCCGCCGCGCTCGCCGACTCCTCCTTCGCGGTCCGGTCCGTCGAGTCGAAGCCGTACCGTCGCTCCCCGTACGCCCCCTTCCGGACCACGACCCTCCAGCAGGAGGCGAGCCGCAAGCTGGGCTTCGGGGCGAAGGCGACCATGCAGGTGGCGCAGAAGCTGTACGAGAACGGCTTCATCACCTATATGCGTACCGACTCCACGACCCTCTCGGACACCGCGGTCTCCGCGGCCCGGGCCCAGGTCACGCAGTTGTACGGAGCGAACTACCTGCCCGACAAGCCGCGTACGTACGCCGGGAAGGTCAAGAACGCGCAGGAGGCGCACGAGGCGATCCGCCCCTCCGGCGACCGCTTCCGTACCCCCGCCGAGACCGGCCTCACCGGCGACCAGTTCCGGCTCTACGAGCTCATCTGGAAGCGGACCGTCGCCTCCCAGATGAAGGACGCGACCGGCAACTCCGTCACCGTCAAGATCGGCGGCCGGGCGAGCGACGGCCGGGACGCCGAGTTCTCCGCCTCCGGCAAGACGATCACCTTCCACGGCTTCATGAAGGCGTACGTCGAAGGCGCCGACGACCCGAACGCCGAGCTGGACGACCGCGAGCGGCGGCTGCCGCAGGTCGCCGAGGGCGACGCACTCTCCGCCGAGGAGGTCACGGTCGACGGGCACGCCACCAAGCCCCCGGCCCGCTACACCGAGGCCTCGCTGGTCAAGGAACTGGAAGAGCGCGAGATCGGCCGCCCGTCGACGTACGCCTCGATCATCGGGACCATCCTCGACCGCGGCTACGTCTTCAAGAAGGGCACGGCACTCGTCCCGTCCTTCCTCTCCTTCGCCGTGGTCAACCTGCTGGAGAAGCACTTCGGCCGGCTCGTCGACTACGACTTCACCGCCCGCATGGAGGACGACCTCGACCGCATCTCGCGGGGCGAGGCCCAGTCCGTGCCGTGGCTCAAGCGCTTCTACTTCGGCGCGCAGGCCGGTGACGACACCTCCGACGCCGGTACGGCCTCCGACGCGGGCAACGGCGACGGCGACCACCTCGGTGGTCTGAAGGCACTGGTCACCGACCTCGGGGCGATCGACGCCCGGGAGATCTCCTCCTTCCCGGTCGGCAACGACATCAAGCTCCGCGTCGGCCGCTACGGCCCGTACATCGAGCGGGGCGAGAAGGACGCCGAGGGCCACCAGCGCGCCGACGTGCCCGAGGACCTGGCGCCCGACGAGCTGACCGTCGAGCTCGCCGAGGAACTGCTGGCCAAGCCCAGCGGCGACTTCGAGCTGGGCGCCGACCCGGTCAGCGGCAACCAGATCATCGCCAAGGACGGGCGCTACGGCCCGTACGTCACCGAGGTGCTGCCCGAGGGGACGCCGAAGACCGGCAAGAACGCGGTGAAGCCGCGGACCGCCTCGCTCTTCAAGTCCATGTCCCTGGACACGGTCACGCTCGCCGACGCCCTCAAGTTGATGTCGCTGCCGCGCGTCGTCGGCGAGGACGCCGAGGGTGTCGAGATCACCGCGCAGAACGGCCGCTACGGCCCGTATCTGAAGAAGGGCACCGACTCCCGGTCGCTGACCTCCGAGGACCAGCTCTTCGACATCACCCTCGAAGAGGCCCTCGCGATCTACGCCCAGCCCAAGCAGCGCGGCCGGGCCGCGGCAAAGCCGCCGCTGAAGGAGCTGGGCACCGACCCGGTCAGCGGTTCGCCGGTCGTGGTGAAGGACGGCCGCTTCGGCGCGTACGTCACCGACGGCGAGACCAACGCGACGCTGCGGACCGACGACAGCGTCGAGGACATCACGCCCGAGCGTGGCTACGAACTGCTCGCCGAGAAGCGTGCCAAGGGGCCCGCCAAGAAGAAGACGGCGAAGAAGGCCCCGGCAAAGAAGGCGACGGCCAAGAAGACGGCCGCGAAGAAGACGACGGCGACCAAGACCACGGCCGCCAAGAAGACCGCGGCGAAGAAGACGGCCACCAAGTCGACGGCGGCGAAGAAGACGGCGACGGCGAAGAAGACGGCCTCCGCTTCCGCTTCCTCGTCGGAGGACTGACCCCTGTCGGAGGACTGACCTCGTCGGAGGACTCTGTCAGAGAGCTGATCTCTGTCGGAGGACTGACCGCTCCGGTGATCGCCCCCTGCTGCCCGGCACCTGTGTCCAGGTGCCGGGCAGCAGCACGTCAAGGGGCCTGCCCGCGAGCTGGCCGGAAGTCATCTGCGGCCATATGTTCGGACGGGCCGACGGTCACCGCACCGCTGCCGATAGGCTGGGCGGATGACGCGAGCCGAGCAGCCAACGGTCGTGAGCCCCACCTCCGACACACTTGCCGCAGACTCACGCGAGCGCGCCGTACGAGCCTTGTTGCGTGTTCCCCCGCTGAAGCGGTTGTGGAGCGCCCAGCTCGTCGGCGGTATCGGCGATGCACTCGCCCTTCTCGTGCTGGTGCTGTTGTCGCTGCAAGCAGCGGTCCTGGAGGGCTCTTTCGGAGCCGGATACCGCGGGGCGGCCTTCGCCGTCGCCGCCGTGTTCGGTGCCCGGATCCTTTCCACAGTGCTCTTCGGAGCCGTACTCCTGGGGCCTTTGACGTCGCTCACGGCACCCGGGGGGAAACTGGACCGGCGATGGCTGATGATCGGGACGGACGGGCTGCGGCTCGCCCTGCTGATCATTGCCCCGCTGTGGATCGACTGGGTGCCGGACAAGGCGCTCATGATGATCCTCATCACCGTCTTCGTGACGGGCGCCGCCGAGCGCCTGTGGACGGTGGCCAAGGAGAGCGCCGCTCCGGCGCTGCTGCCGGCCCCGCCCATCGAGGGCGCCGCCGTACGTCCGCTCCCCGACCACCTCGACGCCCTGCGCAGGCTGTCGCTCCGTACGAACTTCCTCGCCGTCCCCGCCGCCGCGGTGGTCCTGCTGGGCGCCACGCTGATCGGCAACCTCCTCGGCACGGGCCTGGAGTGGTTCTCCTTCCACCAGGCGGCCCTGGGTTCGTATGTCGCGGCCGGTCTGTTCTCGGCCTCCATCTCGGTCCTGTACTTCCTCGAACTGCCCGACACCCAGACCCCCCGGCCGCGCTCGCCCCTGGAAGGGCTGCGCCGCCCCACCACCGGAAGCGGCCCCGACAAGGGCCGTACCGGCGCCCTCCCGCTGGTCGTCGCCGTCTGCGCCGCCGTGGCCGGAGCGATCGCCGCGGCCGCCGCCGTATCCGTCCTGCACGCCTACGACCTGGGCGCCGGACCCGTCACGTTCGCGCTGCTGATCCTGGCGCTGACCGGTGGCACCGCACTCGGCATCCGTACGGCACAGAAGGTGCTGCCCGCCCTGTCGCGGCGCCGCCTCCTCGCGCTGGCCACCGCCGTCACGGGCATCGCGCTCCTCGCGCTCGGCCTGGTGCCGGACACCGCCACCGTGCTCGCGATCGCGCTGCTGGCCGGTTACGCCGCCGGGGTCGGTGCGAACATCGGGCACGCGATCATCGACCAGGAGACGGAGGCGGCCCGGCAGGCCCGGACCACCGATCACCTCCAGGCCCTCGTCCGGGTGCTCGTCGCCCTGGGCGCGGTCGCCGGTCCGCTGCTCGCGGCCGCGATCGGGCAGCACCGCCTGGTCGCCGGCAAGTTCGTCTTCGCCCACGGCGGGGCGGCCTTCACGCTGATGCTGATCGGCGCGCTGCTGCTGCCCGTAGCCGCGATCGTCCTCGCCAAGACGGACGACCGGGCGGGCGTACCGCTCCGCCGCGACCTGCGCGAGGCGCTGCGCGGCGGCGACCCGGCCGTCGCGCCCGCCGCCACCGGCTTCTTCCTCGCCCTGGAGGGCGGCGACGGAGCGGGCAAGTCCACCCAGGTCGAGGCGCTCGCCGACTGGATCCGCTCCAAGGGCCACGAGGTCGTCGTGACCCGCGAGCCCGGGGCCACCCCGGTCGGCAAGCGGCTGCGCTCGATCCTGCTGGACGTCTCCTCCGCCGGGCTCTCCAACCGCGCCGAGGCGCTGCTGTACGCCGCCGACCGCGCCGAGCACGTCGACTCCGTCGTCCGCCCGGCGCTGGAGCGCGGCGCGATCGTCATCTCCGACCGCTACATCGACTCCTCCGTCGCCTACCAGGGCGCCGGACGCGACCTCGCCCCGACCGAGATCGCCCGGATCTCGCGGTGGGCGACGAGCGGCCTCGTACCGCATCTGACGGTGCTGCTGGACGTCGACCCGCAGACCGCGCGGGAGCGGTTCACCGAGGCGCCGGACCGGATGGAGTCGGAGTCGGCGGAGTTCCACGAGCGCGTACGGTCCGGGTTCCTGACCCTGGCCGCGGCCGACCCGACGCGCTATCTGGTGGTGGACGCCGGGCAGGAACCCGAGTCGATCACCACCGTCGTACGTCACCGGCTCGACCGGCTCCTTCCGCTCTCCGAGGCCGAGATCGAGGCCATAGAGGAGGCCCGGCGCAAGGCCGAGGAGGAGGCCCGGCGCAAGGCGGAGGAAGAGGCCGCCCGCAAGGCCGAGGAGGAGCGCCTGGAGCGGGAGCGCCAGGAGCAGCTCGCCCGGCTGCGCGCCGAGGAGGAGGAGCGCAAGCAGCGCGAGCTGGAGGAGGCGCGGCAGCGCGAGGCCGAGCGCCAGGCGGAGGAGGCCCGGCAGCGTGCCGAGGAGGCCCGCCGCCGCGCCGAGGAGGACCGCCGCCGGCTGGAGGCCGAGGAGCGGGCCCGCGAGGCCGAGCAGGAACGCCTCCGCAAGCAGGCCGAGGAGGAGGCGCGGCTGCGCAAGGAGGCCGAGGCGCTCCGCCTGGAGAAGCAGCGGAAGGCGGAGGAGGCGCTGGTCCGGGCCGAGGCAGCCCGCCGCCGGGCGGAGGCCGAGGCGGCCGCCCGCACGGAGGCGGCTCGGGCCGAGGCGGAGCGGGCGGAGGCTTCGCGTGCTTCCCGTGACTCCCGGCCTGAGGCGTCCTCGCGGTCGGAGGGGCACGGGCCCACCGTTCCGGAGAACGAGCTCACGGTGCCCACGCCGATCGTGAACCCCAACGAGATCACGCAGCAGGTGCCCACGGCGCGTCCGGAGGAAGGACCGGCTTCGGGCCCGGCTTCGGGGTCGGGTGCGGCTTCCGGGGACGACGAGACGGCGATGCTGCCGAGGATCACGGACGAGCGGTCGGGGCGCGACGCGCGTGAGGCTCGGGACACCCGCGATGCCCGCGATGCCCGCGATGCCCGTGAAGCTCGGGACGCCGACGAGACCGCCGTGCTGCCGCCGGTACGTGACGATCAGCCCTCCGACCGGGTGCCCAAGGGCTACTTCCGGGACGAGGGCCCCGCCTCCCCGCCGGCCGAGAGCGAGAACGAGCGCACCCGGGAACTGCCGCAGGTGGAGGACCCGCGGGCCGCGGGCCAGTCCGGTGACGGGTCCCGCGCCCGCCGCAAGCGCCCCCGTCCGGACTGGGCCGAGGAGACCCCGCTGGACGATCTGCCGACGCTGGCGGACGAGCTGCTCGGCGGCCAGGACGACGACGGCCCCACGGGCCGGGGGCGCCGCCCGCGCGGCTGACCCGAACCTGTCCGGAGTCCGGCCCGTCCGCCCTGAGGGGTGGGCGGGCCGGACTTGTCAGCGGCGTCCCCCACAATGGGAATCGGACAGGGAAACCGCCATGGACTCGCACAGGGACTCCGGCATGGGACCCGACAGGAATTCCGACGATGGGAAGGGCGGCGCCCCATGACCGTATGGGACGACCTGGTCGGACAGGACCGGGTGAGGGAACAGCTCGCCGCGGCCGCCAAGGACGCCGACGCGCTGGTCACGGCCGTCTCCGACGGCAAGCCGCTGGAGCAGGGCTCGAAGATGACGCACGCCTGGCTGTTCACCGGACCGCCGGGTTCCGGGCGATCCACCGCCGCCCGGGCCTTCGCGGCCGCGCTCCAGTGCACCAGCCCGGACCGGGCGCTGGGCGGGGAGCCCGGCTGCGGCTTCTGCGACGGCTGCCACACGAGCCTGATCGGCACGCACGCCGACGTGCAGGTGATTCGTACGGACCTGCTCTCCATCGGTGTGAAGGAGACCCGCGACCTGGTCCGCCGAGCCCAGCTCTCCCCGGCGGTCGGCCGGTGGCAGGTCATCGTCATGGAGGACGCGGACCGGCTCACCGAGGGCGCGGGCAACGTCCTGCTGAAAGCGGTCGAGGAGCCGGCGCCGCGCACGGTCTGGATGCTGTGCGCCCCCTCCCTCGAAGACGTCCTGCCCACGATCCGTTCCCGCTGCCGCCACCTGACCCTGGGCACCCCGCCGGTGGAGGCCGTGGCCGACGTCCTGATCCGCCGCGACGGGGTCGACCCCGAGCGGGCGCACTCCGCGGCGCGGGCCACCCAGGGGCACATCGGCCGGGCCCGCCGCCTCGCCACGGACGAGCGGGCGCGGGCGCGGCGGGCGGCGGTGCTCAAGGTTCCGCTGCGGGTCGCCGATGTCGGCGGCTGCCTCAAGGCGGCCCAGGAGCTGATCGACACGGCCACCGACGACGCCAAGCAGATGGCGGACGAGGTGGACGTCAAGGAGACCGAGGACCTCAAGGCGGCGCTCGGCGGGGTCGCGGGCGGCCGGATGCCGCGCGGCACGGCGGGGGCGATGAAGGAGCTGGAGGACAAGCAGAAGCGCCGCAAGACGCGAACCCAGCGCGACAGCCTGGACCTGGCGCTCACCGAGCTCACCGGCTTCTACCGCGATGTGCTGGCGCTCCAGCTCGGTTCGCGGATCGCCATCGCCAATGTGGACGTGCAGGACTCGCTGGACCGGATCGCGGAGTCCTCGACGCCCGCCCAGACGCTGCGCAGGATCGAGGCGGTGATCGCGTGCCGACGGGCGATGGACCGCAATGTGGCGCCGTTGCTGGCGGTGGAGGCGATGACGATGTCGCTGAGGGCCGGCTGAGAGCGGGCTGATGGGAAGAGCCCGGCCGGGGCCCGGTTCACCCGATTGAGCAGGGAATCGGACGACACGTCACCCGCCGGATACGCTCCCAGGATGGATACCAGGCGCCCGCTCCGCACCTTCGCCATCGGGATCGGCACTGCCGCCCTGCTCGTCTCCGGCTGCAGCGGCGGCGGCTCGTCGCCGAACGCCTCGGCCACCGGCACAGCGGCGCCGGAGGAGCTGTCGGCGTACTACACGCAGAAGCTGAGCTGGCGCGACTGCGGGGTGGAGGGGTTCGAGTGCGCGACCATGAAGGCGCCGAGGGACTACGACAAGCCGGATGACGGGGACATCGACCTCGCCGTCTCCCGCAAGAAGGCGACCGGCCCCGGTAAGCGGATCGGCTCGCTCCTGGTGAACCCGGGCGGCCCCGGGGGCTCCGCGATCAGCTATCTCCAGGGGTACGCGGCACTCGGCTACCCGGCCCAGGTCAGGGCCCGCTACGACATGGTGGCCATCGACCCGCGCGGCGTGGCCCGCAGCGAACCCGTCGAGTGCCTGACGGGCAAGGAGATGGACGCCTACACGCAGGTCGACCAGACGCCGGACGACGAGGTGGAAGTCCAGAAGCTCGCCGCCTCCTTCGAGAAGTTCGCGCAGGGCTGCGAGAAGCGGAGCGGCGAGATCCTCCCGTACGTCTCCACCGTCGACACGGCCCGCGACATGGACGTCCTGCGGGCCCTGCTCGGTGACGAGAAGCTGAACTACGTCGGTGCCTCGTACGGAACGTTCCTGGGCGCCACGTACGCGGACCTCTTCCCGCAGCGGGCCGGCCGCCTGGTCCTGGACGGCGCGATGGACCCCTCCCTCCCGGCCGTCGAGATGAACCGCGACCAGACGGCGGGCTTCGAGGGGGCGTTCCAGTCCTTCGCCGCCGACTGCGTCAAGCAGCCGGACTGCCCGCTGGGCACGACATCCACGGCGGACGCGGCCACTGCGCTGAAGCAACTCTTCAAGGACCTGGACGCGAAGCCGATCCCGAGCGGCGACGACGACCGTAAGCTCGGCGAGTCCCTGGCGACGACCGGGGTGATCGCCGCGATGTACGACGAAGCGGCCTGGCCCCAGCTCCGCGAAGCGCTGGCGGGCGCCCAGCGCAGCGACGGCTCCGGCCTCCTCTCGCTGGCGGACAGCTATTACGAGCGCGGCCCGGACGGGAAGTACGCGAACCTGATGTACGCCAACGCCGCCGTGAACTGCCTCGACCTCCCGCCCGCCTTCGACACCCCCGACGCGGTGGAGAAGGCGGTCCCGGACTTCGAGAAGGCCTCCCCGGTCTTCGGGCGGGGCTTCGCCTGGGCCTCCCTGAACTGCGCCTACTGGCCGACCAAGGCCACCGGCACCCCGCAGCGCACCGAGGCGAAGGGCGCCGCCCCGATCGTGGTGGTCGGCACCACCCGCGACCCCGCCACCCCGTACAAGTGGTCCCGCTCCCTCGCCGGCCAGCTCTCCTCCGGCACCCTGCTCACGTACGACGGCGACGGCCACACGGCGTACGGCCGGGGCAGCGACTGCATCGACACGGAGATCAACACGTACCTCCTGGAGGGCACCCCGCCCACCGACGGCAAGAAGTGCACCTGACACCCCTGACCAGGGCAAACGCCTCCGGGGGCGCCGTGTACGGAGCACCCCCGGAAACTGTGTAGACTTGGCTCCGCTGCTGATCGCACCATAGTGCGACAGGGCGTGCCGCCTTAGCTCAGTTGGCCAGAGCAACGCACTCGTAATGCGTAGGTCTCGGGTTCGAATCCCGAAGGCGGCTCCGAGAAACCCCAGGACTCACTCGCCGTGACCTGGGGTTTTTCTTGTTCTGAGCCAATCGGCGGCGGGACGAAATGATCTTCGAACCTTCCTGCGTGCCCATTGCGTGCCCATCCTGCTCGGGAACCGCATCGACCGTTCGCCCGGCGAGTTGGGCGAGGGCCGCCTGCGCGACCTGCTCGACCGTGCGGCCTTCCTGCTCGGCCGCCTCGGCGATCTGCGCGAGAAGGTGATCGAGGGCGGTCTGCGCGACCTGCTCGATACGCGGGTCGACGGGTGCCTGCTCCGTACGACGGGCCGCGCCGCGCGGTACCAGTGCGGCCGTCGCCTCGGCGGCGTCCCGTGCAGCCTTGGGCATGACCGACTGATAGATGTCCCGGGTAATCCGGCTGTCACTGTGCCCGAGGGTCTCGGACACGATCTTGACGTCGACGCCAGCGGCCAGCATGAGCGAGGCGGCAACGTGGCGCAGGTCGTGCAGCCGGATGGGCGGCAGCCCGGACAGCTCGACGAGCCGCTCGAACTGCTCGGTCAGCCAACCCGGGTGAATCCATTCGCCGTTCTCCTGCGTGAACATCCGACCGGTGTCCTGCCACGCCTCGCCCCATTCGAGACGCTCGGCCCCCTGCTTGGTGCGGTGCACTTCGAGTACCTCGTCGGTGTACTCGTCGAGCGAGATGATCCGCTCGCCGCTATCCGTCTTGGGTGCCGACTCGATGACCTCCCAACCGTCCTGCACGAGCTGCGTCGCGATGGTGAGCTCGCCCGTGCTGGTGTTGTAGTCGGACCACCGGACGCCGCACGCCTCACCACGGCGCAGACCTCGGAACGTGATCAGGTGGAACAGCGGCAGCAGCCGGTGACGGAAGTCGGCGAGGAAGTCGAGGAACACGCCCGCCTGCTCGGGGGTCCACACCATGACCGCGCTCGGCTTGTCACCGGTCCGCAGCCACTCGGCGATGCGCTCGTCGGTCCACACCATCGCTTTCGGACGCTTCGCGGCGGCGAGCTCGACATGCTGCGCGGCGTTGAACGTGATCGACCCCCGGGCTATCGCCGTGTTCAGCGCCGCCCGCAGGGTCGCCCTGATGTGCTGCTGCGTCGACGGCCCGGTGATCCGCTGGAACGGCTGCATCGCGTCGATGGCGTCGCGCATGGCCTTACGCCGCGCGCGGTTCTCTCCCCCCTTCCACGGGATCGTTTTCAGCTCGGCGACCGCAGCGCGGCGTGTGGCGTTCGCCTCGGTGATCTCGATGTTCGTCTCGGCGATGCCCTCGAACATGGCGTCGAGGTGCGGCACGGTGAGACGGTCGATCCGGATGTGCCCGACGCGGGGCCGAAGGTGGCACCGGATGTCGAGCTCGTAGCGGTCGCGACCGCTCTTGCGCAGCCCCTTCTTTCCGACGAGCCAAAGGTCGAGCCAGTCGGCGACGGTCATGTGCTGCGTGAGCGACTGACCGGTGCCGAACTTGCGCTTCGTCTCGTCGTAGTCGGGGATCTGCTCCTTACTGGCGCTGACCATGGCGAGCAGGTCGCCGAGGCGCGCGCGGCCGTCCTGGTCGTCCTCGTCGGCGATGTTCAGCAGGGCGCGCACCTTGTCGAGGTCGCCCTGCGCGTCCGTCTGCGTGTCGTATCCGGCGCGGCGGAACAGGCGGCGGTCGCCGTCCATGGTCGACGGCAGTTCCTGCCGGATCGACCACACGCCGTGGGTGCGCTGCTTGAGCTTGGGGCAGGAACTCCCGAGCGGCTTACCGTCCTTGCGGCGGCAGTAGCAGCGTTTCGTCGTGGTGCCCTTTGCGGTCACTCCATACCTCTCGGGTTGATCTGGTTCGGGTCGGTGATCAGGTCGAGCCGCTTCAAGTCCTCGGCCAACTCGGTTGGCAGGTCGGGGATGGTGAGGCTCGCTCGGTGCATGTCGTTGACGATCTGCGCGAGCTCGTCGAGGCGACCGACGTACTCGGTCTGTGCGGATGGATCGAGCGCGGCACGTAGTCGGGCCTTGTGGGCCGTTTCGCGGCGTCGTGCGAGCTCGGGGTACAGCGAGACCGGATAGGCGGCTGTACCCCAAGCAGCGGCCCACGTCTGCCCGTTACTGGCGAGCGGTCGGGAGTCGGGGACGTACCGCCCGTCGAGGGGTCCGTCGAGGGTCGGCGTCGCCTCGCCGGTCATCCACTGCCACACGGTGTAGGGGTCGCGTGGATCGGCGGCCGGGACGGTGGGCACGGTCTGCTCGCTCCCGAGGGGGAGCAGCAGCAACAACGGGGGTGTGGCGAGGGCGAGGCCGAATACGAGCAGCTCGTCGACGGTGACCGGGCGGCGCTTCTTGCCCTCGCCGCCGGTCCGGCCGGTCTCGATGGTGACGATCACGGCGTACGTGATGTCGGGGCGCCCGAGGCGGGCGCACTCGGCGGCCAGGTCGTGCCTGTTCATTCCGAGGCGCTCGCGATGCCGGCGGATCTGCGCGGCGACGACGTCGCCCGCTGTCTGATGACTGTGCATATCGCAAAGCTAGCTTTGTTGGTTGCAAAGCGCCAGCCTTGATCGTACGTTGCTGATCTAGCACTGTTCGGCACGATCGGGCTGCGGTGCACACCGATGTCACAGGGGGCAGACCATGAGCACCACGGAGCAGGGGATGACACACGACGAGCTGATGACGCTTCCCGTCGCGATCCCTCTGGAGACCGCTAACCGGGCGCTGCACCTCGGGCGCACGACCGGCTACCACCTCGCCCGCACGGGCCGCTACCCGGTCAGGGTCCTGCGCCACGGACGGGCGTACAAGGTGTCGCGGTACGACCTGCACCGGCACCTCGGCGTGTCCGCCGACGGCGGGGCCGGGCCTGATGTGGCGTAACTCAAAGCGGCAAGACGCTGGCCCCGACCGGACCGATCCGGGCGGGGCCTTTTGCTGATCAGTGAGCTTGGCTTCTGATGTGTTCGCCCGCGACCGGGGCGGGTTGGTAGTGGGGGGCGCAGTCCGGGCACGCTACGACCGTGACGGGCGCGCCGCTCTGGCGCTCGATGGGTCTCACCGGGATGGGGGCGGCGGTATCGCGGTGACAACCACAGCAGACGGCGGCGGTCACAGGGCGACACCCGCAGGGATCGGCGCTCCCGGGTAGCTGTACGGGTATTCCCTACCGGCCGCTGCGAACGCTGCCGCTCGGCAGCGTTCGCGTTGCCATTCCTGCTTGGTCCGAGGCGGGGGGAAGCCTGCGATGTAGGGCCGGACCGCATCGGGCAGCTCATCCTCGAACGGTTCGTTTCGCTCGGTGATGTGCGGCGAGGGCGGGGTCGTCCAAGGCTTGAGCCAGATCGAGGGGGAGAGCTCAATGGGGGTGGGTTGCGCGGGGAAGTGGGCGGCGGAGTGTCGGCCCGGCTTCCTGGTGCGGAAGGTGAGTAGCAGTAACGGAGTGGCCCACAGCAGCCATAGCAGTGGGTGCAGGGGGGCGATAAGGTCGCGCATGTCGTCAGCTCCTCGAAAGCTGGTGATGTTCCACCCCCGGCGGGCCGGTCCTACGCGGCCTGTCGGGGTTTCCTTCGGTCATGACGGTAGCCAACTTGTCTACCCTCGTCTACCTACGTATGGCCACGCGTGCCAACGTGGCCGGTTGTCTACCGTTGTGCCATGGCAGAGAGCGAGATCGACCACGAGTCGGCGACCCCCGTGTACCGGCAGATTGCCGCGTACCTGATCGCGGACATGGAGCGCGGCGTGCCGGCGGTCGGTCGGCGCATCCCCTCGGAGTCGGCGTTGGTCCAACGCTTCGGGGTCGCTCGTGAGACAGCTCGGAACGCCGTCGCCTATCTGCGAGACAAGGGGTACGTGCACACCGTGCCGCAGCGCGGGTCATTCGTCGTCGACCGGTCAGGAGAGGGCAGCGACTAGTGCGGCCTTACCTGCCTGACTGCCAGTAGTTCAGCCAATCGTGGGCCAGGTGGGACATGTTCTTCTTCCACACCTGGGGATCGTTGCGCGCGATCTCGTCCCACGTGCGGGCGTTCGCCTCGGAGAAAGCCAGCACGGACGCGTCGGCGGCCGTCGCCCACGTGGGGAACTGATCGCGTGCCCACGCGTCTGCCGAGGCGGCTGAGTGCCCGGCTTCCATAAGTCGCAGGATGAGCACCGCAGGGTCGATCCATGCGGCGCCGCGGGTTGGCCATGCCCAGTCGATGAGGTGCCCGCGCGTCGTGATGAGCAAGTTGTGCGGCGCGAGGTCGGTGTGCAGCAGCGCGTCGCCGGTGAGCTGCTCGACGCCGGCAGGGCCTGCGTATCCGCTCCATCTGTCCTCAGCGCGCTTGAGCTCGATGTCAGGGCATGGGGTGTTCTGTAGCTCGGCCAGGGCGCGGGCGACGAGCGGCAGATCGGGAGACCCGGGGGAGTAGTTGGCGTGGTGCCCGACGATGCGCTCGTAGCCGATCAGGTCCCACCCTCCTTCACGCACGTGCCAGAGCAGGCGAGGGCACGCTGCCGGTAGATAGGGGTTGATCTCTGCCTCGCGCTGTTGCGTGCGCACCTGCGGATGGTCTGCGGGCACACCCTTGACGAAGAGGACCGAGTGAGCGGTGCGCACGATAACGGCGATACCGGAGTTCACGCCGCCGACGGTCGTCTCTGCGCTGAGGATCGAGCCTGTGTGCTGCTCGACGACGGCGCGGGCGGCGAGCGGAAGGTCGTCCCAGTGGATACGGGTTACGGGCATGTCGGTTCCCGGGTGTGGGCGGGCGGGCCGCCCCGACCCTACGCGGATCGGGGCGGCCCCTGGAGTGCGGCGCGGCCTAGTACGGCTGGTCGTCGCCGGCGCTGCATGAGCACATGGTGACCTCGACGAGGGTGTCGAGGTCACCGACGATCTCGACCTCGTCCTCGGCGAGCGGGCGCGACGTGATGGCGACCGGTACGGGCTTGGTCGCGGTGGCAGTGGGTGCCATGGCGTTTACCTTTCTGTGTGTTGGCAGTAGGCGTTTCTCGGTGCCTTCGCCTCCTGGTAGAGCTTGGCGAGGGGTCGGCATGTCCAGCAGGTGCCGGACAGCGTGCAGCCAGAGCAGCCACCGGTGCGAAGCATGAGGGAATCGGCGATCTCGCCGAGTCGGGTCAGACCTTCGACGCCTTCCTCGATGAGCCGGATGTTCGGATCTCTTCCGACCTTGCATATCGAGGCGACGCCGAACGGGTCGGCGTGAAAGAACGTGTGTCCGGCGTTGCAGCCGCTGAATGGTTTCCGCTGCCGTAGGAAGTCCTCGGCTTGTGTGGGCAAGGGCTCGCCGCTGCCGTCGATCGTCGGCGACATGTTGGTGTAGGTCTGGTGCGGGAAGCCGTACCGGTCGGCAAGGGCCTTCATGTCGTCGATCTCGTGCGCGTTAGCCTCGGCGACGATGAGGTTCAGCCGTACAGGCAGCTTGGCCTCGCGAGCGGCGGCGAGTCCTCGGGTGAAGCGGTCAAATGCGCCGCGGTTCCTGGTGAATCCGTCGTACGTATCCGCTGTCGCGCCGTAAACGCTGAGAGTGATCCGGTAGGGACGGTGCTTGGTGAGAACGTCGAGGATCATGGGTTTCGCGAGCTGTGAGCCGTTCGACGAGATCGCCACCATCATGCCGAGCTCGTGAGCGTGCGCGTATGCGGCGGGGAAGTGGCGGTCGATCAGCGGCTCGCCCCCGGTGATCTGGAGCCAGAGCACGCCGGCGTCGCGCATGATCTCCAGTAGCCGTGCCTTGTGCTCCCAGGTGAGACCCTCGAACTTCTTTTGCCCGAGGTAGCAGTGCGGGCAGTCGTAGTCACAGCCCTTGTTGATCTCGTACGAGGCGCGGGCATAGCCGTAGGGCGAGGGGACTCGTACGAGGATCGCCTCGGACGTACAGCGGTCGGCGACATCGATTCCCCACGCGCGGCGGGCGGCGTCGACGAGCCAGGCCGGCAGCTCGGCGTCGTGGTCCGCAGCCTGCTTCACTTCGAGGTACCGCGTAAGCGGGATCTTGATCCCTGCGGACTCCCCCGGCCGTACGAGTAGGTAGTCGTTCAGGAACGGGCTAGCGATCAGTTCGGGCACGAGTCCTCCAACGTCGGGAAGCGGATGCGCGGCGATGTCGGCCCGCGCCCGCGAGAGCGGTCGGTAATTCGGCGGGTCCGGAAGCCTTCGCAAGAGCGGCTTTGTCGTTCGCGAGCGTGGCGCGCAGCACGAGTTGGTCGAGCCTGTACAGGCACCCGCGGCAGCCGTAGAGGTCTGCGTGCATTCCGCTGGACTGGACGGGGCCGAGCCATGTCACGTCGATGTCGAGTTGTCCGCACCAGAGCCAGCAATCGCCTGATTCCCATTGGTGCCGGTCCGATAGAGCCTGCGCGGTCGCTTCGCCCGACTCGGGGTCGATGTCTCGCCGCGTGGGTCTGAATGTGAGGTGTGCGGGCTCCAACAGGGCGCGCATAGCAGGCAGGCTCACGTGACGGCTCCGGACTGAGCTCGGGGCTTCCACGGGTCCGTGGCGCGCGTCTTGCCCATGAGCAGACGGCCCTCGACCGCTCGCTCGACGAGATAGGCCTCGACAACTTCCTGCGCTGCATGACGGGGGAGAGGGTCCAGACCAACGGTGACGGCAACGGTTCCGCCGGCGACCACGAACCGCGCCCATTCGCCACCGATCGGCGTGTGCAGGAAGTAGTCGCAACCGTCGAGTAAGAGGGCAGCGTCTGTCTCGCGGTGCATGAACAGGCGGTCGCCGATGTCCGGGAGCGGGGCATCTGGTGAAGCGAGGCCGAGAGACTTGGATAAGCCGCGCATCCTGGCCTCGATGACGTCGAGGGACTCACCGGGCAGGCGGGGCGGCAGATGCGCGAAGAGCAGGAATGCGACTGGTCCCGCGACTGTCTCATCAACCCAGTGCCACACCGCGAGAGATGCAAGGAGGCCGGCCGTCGGTGTGAGCGCCGGTGGCTCGGGTCTGGTCAACATGGTGCCGCCTGCGCTGCGGCGTACTGCTCCCGCATCTCGATCTTGAATTCTGTCCATACGACCTTGCCGCGGGGAACGCGCGGCTCGACCCCCCATTCGTCGGCGAGCGCGTCCACAAGCAACAGGCCGCGGCCGTTCGCGTCACACTCGCCGGGGTTCTGCACCCGCGGGCGACGTCGGCTCAGGTCGTGCACCTCGACGCGCAGGCGTCCCTCGTCCGCGGAGACCTTGACGAGGTACCGACCACCCGCCGACGTACCGTGCTTGGCCGCGTTCGTTGCGAGCTCCGAGACACAGAGCAGCACCTCGTCGGCTCGATCGAGCATCTGCCACTCGCTCAATAACCGATGCACGAAGGTGCGGGCCTGCGGCACTGACGCGTCGTGCGGGCTGAATCCTCGGGAGACTGGTTTCGGCATAGCTCACGACCCGGTTTGGTGCGGTCTAGTGGCTTGAGCCCCCGCGCTGCTGCGCGGCGGTAACTCCACTGCCCTGCTGGGCAGTAGGGCCCACGACACGTGTCGGGAGTTACCATCCGTGACGTTCTTCATCGGTACGCAACTCCCTTTCCGTCGGGCTCGGTTCCTTTAACTAGGCAACCGCTGCGGCGCGGACGGGGGTACCGTCGGAGGGGGTGTCAAAGGGTGTTACTTCCACTACCGCCCGTGGCTGAGGGGTAAGGGCTCAACATGAAGACGCCGAACAGTGATCTCGCAACGTGGCTTGCGCGGTCTGGCCTGAGCCGCACGGAGTTGGCGCGTCGCGTCAAAGCAGCAGCTCAGGCGTGGGGACAGCCTCACATCTCGCCGAACGCGTCGACCGTGCGGCGGTGGCTGGACGGTGACATGCCTCGCTCGCCACTGCCTGAGATTCTTGCTGATGTGATCTCGGCGTCAGTTGGCTACAGGGTCACTACGTACGACCTCGGCCTCGGTGAGAGCGGTCCCGCCGAGCGCTCCCTCGTCTACAACGCGTCTTTCGCCGTTACCGTGGAAGCTGTCGCCGACTTGGGGAGAGCGGACGTGGACCGTCGAGAATTCTTGGCAGCGGCACCCTTTGCTGCGGTGGCAGCGGTGGGGCCATCGCGTGACTGGCTTCTCAACACCCTTGACCAACAGCCGGAACCGGGCCCCCGCGTCCGTCTTGAAGACGTGACCGCGGTGAGGAACATGTTCGGTGAGTTCCAGAAGATGGACGTTCTGCAGGGTGGCGGCTCAGGCCGGCTCATCCTTGCCGAGTACATGAATCAGCACGTCTTTCCGCTGTTGCGCCGGACGCACACCGACGACGTGCGAGACGCACTGTGTGAGGCTGCCGCCGAGCAGACGTACTTGCTCGGGTGGATGGCCTACGACAACGGAGAGCACGGGACTGCCCAGCGCTACTTGATCCAGTCGCTACGCCTCGCCGAGGAGTCCAAGAACCGGGCGCTTGGCGCGCATGTACTCGCGGGCATGGCTGATCAAGCAACCCTGCTTGGCAACCCCACCGAGGGGCGCAGGCTCGCTCAAGCTGGCCGAGCAGGGCTCGGCTCGAACACGTCGCCGGCCTGTCTCGCGGACCTGTGGGCGCTTGAAGCGCGGGCGCTGGCCAAGCTCGGCGAGAAGTCCGAAGCGGCACGCGCTGTGGGCCAGTCCGAGACGGCGTACGGCCGTGTTCGGGTGGAGGATGAACAGGAGTGGGCAGCTTTCATCGACCCCGCCTATCTGCACGGTGAGCACGCCAATACCTTCCGAGACCTCGGACAGGCGGACTCGGCGGAGCGTCACGCGCGGCAGTCCATCGACCATGCACGCAAGCAGCGCCGCGCACGTCGCGGCGCGATGTCTCAGGCTGCGCTCGCTGTCTCGCACTTGCAGCGTCGCGACTTGGAGGCGGCGCACGCTGCTGGTCTCCGCACGCTGTCTCTGTCGCGGCAGGTGAAGAGTTCGCGGTGCGTCGAGGCGGTGCAGGACTTGCAACGGCGGATGCAGCCTTTCGGGAATCACCGACTCGTCGCTGATTTCAGCGAACGGGCTCGTGAACTGGTCGCCGCAGCCTAAAACCGATCGAGTGCTCAAAGCGCCCCCGCCCGACGGTGTAGACCGTCGGGCGGGGGCGCTTTGGTGTTTCAGGGCGATCTTGTCTGCGTATCCGGAACCGCTGGTTGATGCGACAAATACCAGCGACCGCCGGCGTTGCTGGCCACGCCCTGTTTTCGGAGGTAGGAAAGGCTCGCGCTCACAGCATCCGGCGAGGTGGAGATCCCATCTTCTGCGAGCCTGCCAACGATCTCAGTGCGCGTAAGAGGGAAAGGCGCCTCGGCGAGAAGGGCGCGTACGACGGGTGTGATGCGAGTCCTACCCTCGGCAGGAGGTGCGTGGCCGGACTCGACAGCCGGCGGCCTCGGACGGGGGCCGCCTGTCGTGCGCGCCAAAGAAAGGGACAAACCGTACTCTTCGTCCCGCAGTCGTTGAAGCTGCTCGCAGGTGGACGCGATCTCGCGTCTCACCTCGGCCAGCTGCGACCGTAGCGCCTCCGCCCCATTCACCCCCCTCAAGCTACCAGGCGGTTGATTCATGGCGTCTCTCTGCTCCTTGACTTGACTTGACTTGAGTTCGTGGGTTGCCGTACTCTCGTTGAGGTCCAGGGGAAAGTGTCGATGAGCAAGTGCAAGGAGAGTGCTGGTGAGCCTTCAGGCAAGCCGCGTCGTGGATCTCTTTTCCGGCGGCGGAGGTATGAGCTGCGGCTACTACGCACACCCTGCGTTCAATCTCGTCGGCGCCGCAGATGTTGAGGTCGGGAAGCCCAGCACGGGCCATGGCGCGATCGGGTGCAATGACACCTATGCAGCCAACCTCAAGGTGGACCCGCTGGCCGTTGACCTGTCGGTCATCTCGGCCGACGAGTTGGCGGAAAAGTTGCCAGCAAACGTGGACGACCTCGAAGTCCTCTTGGCCTGCCCTCCCTGTACCGGTTTCTCTCGGGCCATTTCGAAGAACTGGGCGGAAGACGACCCCCGGAACTCCCTTGTTGCCCGGGTTGCGGATCACGTGGCGCGTATGAAGCCTCGGGTGTTCATGATGGAGAACGTCCCTCAGCTGCTTAATGGAAACTTCCGCCATCACTTCACGGCCCTTCGGGACAACCTTCAGGGCATGGGCTACAAAGTGCATGCTTCTTCCCATGCCTTGTCGCGTTTCGGGTTGCCGCAACAGAGGGAGCGAGCTCTCGTTATCGCGGTGGCTTCCGACCTCCCGCTCTACACACTAGAAGATCTCTGGCGTGGGTACGAAGTAAAGCCTGATTCCGTTACGGTGCGACGGGCTATCGCGGACCTCCCCAAGGTTGCCGCAGGTGCGACTCACCCGGACGACCCCAATCACACGAGCACTCTGCTTAAGGGCGAGTCGCTCGAAAGGATCGCGGCGATGCCTCACGACGGAGGTAGCTGGCCTGATCTCTTGGGGCACCCGGACACAGAGAAGTATCTGATCCCGTCCATGCGGAAGGCCGTTGAGCGGGGACGCCTGAATTCCTACAGCGACGTTTACGGTCGCATGGCTTGGGACAAGCCCGCTCCCACCATCAAGCGCGAATGCTCGCATGTTGGGAACGGGCGATACTCCCACCCCGAGCAGGATCGTCAGTGCACGGTACGTGAGCTCGGCATCTTGCAGGGCTTCCCGTCTGACTACCGGTTCGTCGGCAGCAGCCGTAAGAACCTCTACCGTCAGATCGGTGATGCGGTTCCCCCTCTGGTCTCCTACCAGCTTGCATGGGTTGCTCAGTGGATTCTGACCGGTGAGAAGCCGGATCTGGAGCAGGTGGTTCTGCCGAATACTTCGCTCCGCACGGATGACTTCATTGCTACGGAAGCAGCTCAGCTCACGCTGGTGTAAAGAGTGTCAACTCGTCAGTATCCGGCCTTGATACGACCCATGAGCCGTGGCGAATGCAATATTTGGTCTGGTACCAGAGGCGAACCTTTTCCACACTGGAGTCCAAGAGCATCCTGAATACCTTGTCCCCGTTGGCCGGGTGCAGAAAATCAGCGCCGAAGCTAATCCCCGGCTTGCCTCCCCGATCCTTCTTGGTGAACATCTCGGGAGAGGCCGAGGTGAAGCTTTCGAGTAGGACCTTTTTCGGCACCTCCTCCAGGGTGTAAACGAAGCTGTCAGGTCGTGTCTCGGCGCGCAGTACCAAGATGCGGTCGTAGCCGCTCATGTGTCGAGGAAGGCGCTCACGAACCTCGGCGGCGCAAAGATCCGGTGTGGTCGCCTCTCGAACCCAGCGAGCCTCAGAGAATTTCTCGATCTTCACTTGAGTGAGGCTGAGCCCTTTGGCGGCTTCCGTCTTCAGAGACCATCGCTCGCCGTTGCCGAACACGTCATAGGCGGACTCGCCAGGTGTGGGGTTGAGATCGGCCTCGTTGTGCCCTTGAGCAATGAGACAGCGCTTCATCGCGTACTCAAAGGGTTTCTTGTTGAGCGGGGCCTCGTGGTTAGAGTGATGCAGGCTCAGGAGATTCGCCATTTCTTCGGCGAACGACGCGTCTACTATGTCGACCCCAGGGCCCGAGTGGAACTGGACAGGAACATGCAGGCTCTTGACCACTGACGCCACGGTCCCAAGCTGGCGCATCGAGAGGGCGTCGAGCCCTCTGGTGATCTCGTTGGTAACTCGCTCACGGTCGCTACTCATGGGCTGAGACTACGATCCGCTGCCCATGTCGTCGAAGTAGTTGACTCACCAACGCCCCCTCCCCATGAGCAGGTGCGGGGACGCGGGCGCCCCTACGTGCGGCCGTCGGGGGTGAAGTGACGGGTGCGTTCGTCGACTCGGTCGACGGCGTCACGCAGTGACGAGCCGCTGTTTGGTTGCAGCTCGTGCTCGACGCGAGCGAGGCGGTCCTCGATGGCACCGAGTCGGCTCATGACGCCGAGGCGGCCGGGAACGCCGGGGCGGGGGTCCGTGCCCTGCCAGTCGTCGACGAAGTTCTCGACTTTCCCGCCGATCCGGCGGAACGAGCGGGTTGCTCGCCATACAAGGGCGAGCCCGCCCGAGACCGCGATGACGGCACCGGACCAGAGCGCAAGTGCGTCGATCGGGTCGACGCCGGTCGGCGCAGCAATCACTCGGCGCGGTCATCCTTCCGGTACAGGGCGAGCAGCTCGTCGTCGGTGTTCGGCTCGGCGCGCAGCCATGCGGGCAGCACATTCTCGATGACCGGAAGGGCCATCACCCGGGTAACGCCACCCGCCACGGCGAGGGCCAGGCCGACGCCGGCGGCGGTCTGCGGGATACCTGCGGCGTCGATGATGAGGGGGAGACCTGCGGCGAGGGCGAGCACGGTCTGCACGACGGTGCGGAGGGTGCGACGCGAAGCGTCTGTCATGGGCAGTTCCTCTTTCTTCGAATGGGGAGAGCGAGGCGCCCGCCCGCAGGGTGCGGGCGGGCGCGCTCGGGGTCAGACCTTGGGGACCTTGAGAGCGGCCCACGACGACGGACCGGGCCACCCGTCGGCGTCGTCTCCGGAGTAGCCGAGGTGGCGCTGCCACCGGGCGTAGCTCTGCCGGTCGGACTCGGTCCACTGCGGCCCGGGGCCCGAGCGGTACGCCGAGCACTTGACGGCGACGAGACGGCGGCCCATGGCGGTGACGATCGGCGAGCGCGGGTTGGCCTTGAACCATCCGACGCCGGGGAACGGCTCGTACGTCGGCGGCTTGGGCTTGCTTGGTGTGGTGCCGCCGGGGCGGGGGGCACCCTTCTGTACCCATGCGTAGAGCGGTCCGCCGGGGCAGGCGGTCGCGAAACCGTCGCGGTGCCCCTTGATCTCCGATCCGGCGCCGCCGCTCGCACGCAGCCACTCGACGGCATCACGCAGCCCGGCGAGCTGCTTGTCGGTGGGCGTGGTCAGTCCCGAGTCGCCGACCATGGCGCACACCGCGTAGTGGTTGGCGTTCAGCGTCTGGTTCCCGTTCGCACCGGTCTTTCGGTGCGAGCCGCGGCCCTCGTAGACGTAGCCGTGCGGGCACACCATCGCGGTGTACGCGATGTCGCTGTAGTCCTCCTGCCGGTTGGCGAGGTGGCTCGCCTGGATCGCGCGGACGCGTCCGGCACAACTCGTGTGGTTCTCGTTCTTGGCAAGCGCTGCCGGTACGGCGGTGCCCTCGTAATGGATCTTCACTCCGCGCGTGCTGCCGATGTAAACGAGGTCGTAGCGCGAGGGGCGAGCGCCCCACTGTGAGCGGGTTACGAACTGCAAGGTTGGCCCTCCTTGGGGCATGAAAAAACGCCCTGCGCGGGTGCGCGAGGGCGTGAAGACGGTCGGGGGGCGTCGCGGTGGCCTACGCGAGCGCGGACCAGAATCTGTTACTGCCGTTCTCCATCGAGCCGAGCGCGATCGAGGCGGGGGCGGTCGCTGCGCCGGTGGCGTACGAGCCGAACCGGCGGACGTTGTTCAGGCCGAACACGTTGGGCGGCGCGCTGAACGAGCTTTCGGCGACGAGCATCATCGGGCCGTCGCCCGTGCCGGTGTTGTACTGGAACCGCCACGCGATGTAGTAGAGACCGGCGGGGGCGGAGTAGGCGGCGGTGAGCGGGACCGAGACAGTCGCGCCACCCGTGTTGTGCACTTCGGCAGGCTCGGCCGCGGCGGTCGACAGGTCGGCGGTCTGCGCCACCCTGGCACCGGTGGAGCTGTAGAGGGCGGCCCATGAACCGGTGGCGAGCCCGCCGGCGTACCCGCCGAAGTGCCACACGACCTTGGTCACGGACGCCGCCGACCGGAGGTAGACAGCGGTGACCCGAATCGGACCCGCCCCCGGATACAGCGGGGCGGAGTGCCCACACGCCGGATCGAACGCCCACGTCAGCAGGCCGAAGTCGGACGCCCTCCACTCGCCCCCGCCGAGCGCGTCAACGTAGCTCTTACGGGCGAGATGGTTGTCAGTGGTCGGCGCGGCCGAGCTCGACGGCACGCTGCTGAACGTCTTGGCCCCGGCAACGGTCTGCGTGCCGGTCAACAGGACGGCGGTTCCGGCGGCCTCGGCGGGCGCGAGGGTGACCCGCGTACCGTCCGCCTGAACGACCTTGAACAAGCCTCCCTCGCTGTACGCAATGGCGGCGCCGACATCGGCCGGGGGTGGCGCGGTGTTCTTGAGTGCCGCCGCGCCTGCTACGGACAACTTGGCACCGGCGATTAGGGAGTTGGTGCCGATGCCGACGTTCCCGGTCGCACGCTGCCCGTACAGGACAGCCGACTTCCACTCTCCTTGGTCCGTCCAGTTCGCGAGCTCGAAGTTCGAGCCGGCGTCCGCGCCCGCCTCGGCCGTGTTGTCGACTTGGTAGACCCACCTGTTCACGCCTGCCGTGGTGAACGAAAGACCTCGGTAGTCGACGGTCGCGGTATTGAGGATCAGGTTCCCGCCCCCGACGAACCCGGACTCGGGGAGCGCGCCGACGTCGGATGCGGCGAGCACGACCGCGCCGGTCTTGCCGTTGACGGATGAGACGGCACCCCCGCCCGAGCTCGTCGGGAGCTGCGCGGCGGGAACCTTTCCGTCGGCGCCGAGGGTGGCGACGCCGGACGCTGCACCGGCGGCGGCCGTCGCGAGAGCGCCGACGTCGGCGGCGGTGAGGGTGATCGCCGCCGAGCTCTTGCCGTTGACGGACTGGACGACGCCGGCCGGGCCCGTGGCGCCCGCGCTTCCGCTGTCGCCCTTGTCTCCCTTCGGGCCCTTGAGATTGCCGACTGCGGTTCCCCAACCGGCCCCGGTGCGCTGCCAGATGTCGCCGGTGTCGGTGCGCAACAGCAGATCGCCGGGGCGCGTCGACGTGCTCGGCGTGGTCGTGTTGCTCAGGTACCACGCCGCGCCCCTGACCTCGCCGCCGAGCTGCGTCCACACGCCGGCGGATCGCTGCCACGTCGAGACGGTGGTCGAGGTGACGCCGAGGAAGGTCGTCGACTCGTACCGCACATAGAGATCGCCGTCGACGCCGAGGCCCGCGCCCGGGACGGTGGCACCGCTGTAGATGCGCGACCCCGGGGGACCGGTCGGGCCTCGGTCGCCCTGCGGTCCGGGCACGCCGACGTAGTTCGGTTTCGCGGGATCGGTGGGGGCGATGTCGGCGAGGTCGACCTCGGGCTGCACCCGGGGCAAGAGGACGTTGTACGAGCGGCCCACGGGGATTCCCGAGAGCTGCTCGGTCACGATGTACGCCCACCCGGTCGGGTCCATGTCGGGGGCGTCGGTAGCGGGCAGAGTGACCTCGATCGCGCCCTGCGCGTCGAGCTGGACGGTCACCGGTCCGCCGAGGATGACGTCGGCGGCCGGGAACGTGAGGGTGGCGGGTGCCCGGAAGACGAGCGATCCGGAGAGCGGGCGCCCGGATGGGTCGAGGAAGCGCCCGCGCACGGTCACGGTGGGTATGGATTCGGGCAGCAGGGGACGCCCTCCTTAGTCGTCGATGATGTGCAGTCCCGCCCCGTGGGAAGCAGGGGGCGGGCCCGGGGCGCGCGCATCGTTAGGCGGCGCGGCGGGTGCCCCGAGGAACTGCTGCGCTTCGGCGGCGGCGGTTCGCGCCGGCGGCGGGTCGGGCGCCTCGTCCGCCGTGCGCGTGTTGCGGGTGTACGCGTTGAAGACGCGCGTCTCGATTCCCGAGCCGCTGGCCTTGACCCGGTGCTGAATGTTCCAGCCGACGTATTCGAGGAACCCGACGCCGTTCAGCGGCTGCGTGATGGTCTTGTTCACCCATGTGCCGCCGGCGGGGATGTCGTACTCGGCGACGACGACCTCGCCGCCCGAGGGCGGAATCATGTTGATCTGGACCTGTCCGCCCGCAGGGGCGGCGATGCTCGACAGGGTGAGGGTCGCGACGGCGTTGTGCGCGGCGGCACCGCCGACCCATCCGTACTGATAGGTCGTGCTCTCGGTGCCCTGCTGCTTGGTCGGCAACAGTTGGATGGGCATCCACGGGCGGCCGAGGAATTCGGGGGAGTAGTAGTCATCCATGAGGATCACGGAGCCCGAGCGGGAGAACGTCCGGACCATGTTGGAGCCCTCGCCCGAGCCGCCGACTTGGTACGCGAGCGTGCCGTCGGACCGCTGGATCTGGACGCCGTAAGCGCCGTCCCACAGGGCGCCTACGCCGAAAATCCCCGTGCCGTCCGGTGCCCAGACTTCGAGCGAGCCGCCCTCGGCGATCTTCACGGGGCCGTTGGTGATCTCGTTCAGGGCGGGACGGATGTTCGCCCGACCGGTAAGGGTGCGCACCTCGCGCTCAAGAGCCCGGATGCGGTCGAGGATGTCTTGCGGGATCGCTGCCACTAGGCGGCCTCCAAGAGCAGGCGGGCGGTTTCGGAGCGGCCCCGGAGGGGCGGGGAGATGGCGAGCCCGATCACCCGGTACCGGTGGTCGAGTCCCTCGGCCCACCAGTCGTCACGGATGCGCACGCGGATGGTGGCACCGAGCAGGGCGGGCGACAGGGGCGTGCGGTCGAGCGCGACGGTTACCTCGGGGATCGTCTGCGGGTGCAGGGCGGCGGCCAGGTCGGCGCGTGCGTGCGCGTCGAGGGTGGCCTGCTCGGTCACGGTGGAGTAGTCCGAGGTGCCGTCCAGCCGGGGCCATCCTGCGGCGAGCTGCTCGTCGTCGACGAGTAGCTCGCTCATCAGGGGCAGGGACTCTTTCGTCTGGTTCTGGTTGTCCGACGCGCCGCGGCCCTGCCATGTGTTGGCCTGCACGGTGGCGTCGATGGGCCAGCCGTACGAAAGGATCGGCCCCGGGTGGTCGAGGACGACCTCGCTCGCGCCGGTCCGGATCACCGGTGAACCGAGCTGCAACTGCTTGACTCGCCGGCCGCTGCTCGGGTCACGGAAAGATCCGATCCGCCACTCGAACCCGCCCTCGACCGCGCCGAGTTGGTCGATCACCTCGCGGATGCGAGACACGTCGTAGCGGCGAAAGAGGCGGTCGCGCTTGACGTTCGAGAGCTGCTCGGCGTCGTACTCGATACCGATGTCGCCGCCGGGGAGACTGGCCGAGTAGTCGAGCAGCCCCCGCACGATGTCGTATTGATCAACCTGCGTGGCCTGCTGCGTGTGCAGGATCGCGCGATGGTCGAGGTACGACGCCCACCCGCCCGCCTGCACCTGTAGGCCGAGGAACCCTCGCGCATTGCTGGTCAGGTTGGCGGTCCACAGGATGCCGCCCCACCAGACTTCCGAGCCACGCTCGATCCACATCGCGGTTCGACCGGGCTCGACGGCGGCGCGCGCGCGTGCGGCGACCGCACGGTTCGGGAGGGGGATCGTCGCCGAGGCACTGCCGATTTTGCCGATGAAGTCGTCGAGCGAGACGTCGGTGATCGGCAGCACGTCGAGGACTTGATCGGTGCGCAGGTCGCACAGGACCACGCGGTACGTAGGGGCGATCAAGCGATCACCCCCTCACGCGTCGAGCGGGTACTGCACGCCGCCGAACGCCGCCCATGTGGTCAGGCCGGTACTGGAGATGAGCCGTAGCTGTCCGCTCGTTTGGGCGTCGAGCTTGATGTCGACGCCACCGGCGGCGATCGGTAGCGAGGTGAGCGCGACCGGTCGGCAGTTCGCCGGCAGTACGGAGGTGAGCAGGTTCCCGCTGTTCGGCACCGTGCCGGACGTCGTCCAAGAGACGCCGCCCCGTAGCTGGAGGTGTGGCACGCCGCCGTGCATGATCCGCCGGTACCGGACGGTCCCTTGGGCGTTGCCGTTGTTGGTGTAGCCCGTCGCGAGGGTGACGGGTGTCCAGCCGATGACCGGGTCGAGGGTCTGCCACGCCGCGCCGTCCCACCGATCGAGGCCCGATCCGTTGTCCCGGTACTGGCCCGGGTAGGCACCGGCGAACGACAGGCCCCAACCACGGGGGGTGATCCCGCCGTACGCGGCGGTGTAGCGGCGTCGGTCGGCGAGCGCGCTCGACCAGGTGATGCCGCCGGTTCCGGCGGACACTCCGGCGGGAACCGTGATCTCCCACAGCCTGAGTGACGTCGGGGGCAGTGTGGGCGGGGTCGGCGTCGCGCTCGCGGCGCCCGTGACGAGCTCGACGCGAGCGAGCGTCTGCCCGGTCGTGTCGTACAGCTCGTCGCACACCCGCAGTACGACGACGTCGATACGGGGATTGGTGGCGTTGCCGTCCGTGACGGTGAGGGTCTCGGGTGCGGTCACGGCCACGGGGTAGGCGCCCTGTGCCTCGGTGCCTTGCACCAGGGCGCGACCGACGGCGATCTGTACCTGCATGGCACCGGCGCCGATCGCATTCAGGGCGGACCCGCCGGCGATCACGCCGTCGCGGGTGGTCATCGCCGACTCGGGCGCCATCGTGCCGAGGGGGGACAGTCGGGTGTCCTCGCGGGTCTGCCCGCTGGGGAGCAGCCATCCGGCGCGCACGGTCAAGGGAGTGTCCTCCTTACCAAAGGGCGGAGCGCCATCGGACCGAGGCCGCGGCGCGGGAATCGTTGGAGCCCGGGGCGGCACGGAAGAGAAGCGAGGTCGCGCCCGGGTCGAGGGCGAGGGACTGCTCGGGCACGCTGCGGGCCGTCGCGGTGTAGAGGCGCGAGGCGCTGTTGTTGAGCGTCACCGTGCCCTCGCGGGTGTCGACGAGCAGCTCGTCGTCGGCGGCGAGGTCGATGTCGTACTCGATCACCTCGCCCGTACGGAGGTTGGTCACGGACGGCCGGGAGACCGGGCCGCGAAAGGTGATCACCGGGTGCGACGGCGCGTCGCCGTCGTTGACGGCGAGCATGGTTCCGGTGCTCCCTGGGGTTCCGAAACTGAGCGGGTAGGTCAGCCGTTCCGGGCCCGGGGTCACTTGCCAGTCGAGGCCGGGCTCGGGCGAGGGAAGCCCTGTCGCGACCTGCTGCTCGATCACGCTGTACCGGCGGGGGTCGGTCGCTTCCCACTGGAGTGCGGCCCCGGTGACGACGCCGATCGCGTACCCGCCTGTCCCGACCGGCACGGCGCGGCGGATGCACCGGGCCCACGACAACAGGGGTGGCGCGTCGTCGAGTTGGATCACGAGGGGCAGCTCGTCGTCGCGGAGCGCGGTCGCCGCCGACAGGGCGCGCACGGCGACGCTCATCCGACCGGGGTCGGTGCGGATGACGACGCCGTCGAGCGTGATCGTCCGGGGGCCGGCGAGCAGACGCCCCGGGTAGGCGCCATGGGCGTCGGACCGGTTGACGGTTCCGGAGTCGTACCCGGGCGTGTCCTCCCACCCGGTCAGGGACTGCCACCCGTAGGTGGTGCGGGGGCCGAGCAGCAGGTCGCCGAACTGCACGTGCCCGGGGAGGGTGACCAGATCACCGGGGGCCACTGATCACCCCCTCGCCTTGGCGTGCCACGCGAGCGCGGACGCCGTCTGATCGGCGGTCGCGTCACCGGCGTTCCAGTTCTCGATGTGGAGGGTCGGGCCGCCCCAACCCCCGCCCGCGCCCCCGCTGTTCGCGGGGGCCCCGGCGGTGGCGAACTGCGGGGCGGCGGGAACCGAGACGAGCCTGCGCATCGTGCGGTCGACGGCGGGCGAGCCCGCCTTGATTCCCTCGACGATGCCGGCGGGAATGAACTTGCCGATCTTGTCTCGCATGAGACGCGACGGAGAATGAATTCCAAGCGCCTTTGCGATCGGCCCGGGAATCAAATTCTTGGCCCATGACATAAGAGTCGACTTGAGCCAAGAGCCCATGGACTTGATGCCGGACCACAGGCCGGTGATCAAATCCTTTCCCTTGCTATACAGCATCGATCCGAAGTCGCCGAAGTATCCGGCGATCGTGCGCGGGAGCCCTCGGACCCACGAGAGCATTTCTCCGGCCTTGCGGACGGTTCCCGACTTGATCGAGTCCCAATGCTTGATGATCAGGCCGACCAAAGTCCAGTTGAGGAAGAAGTCGACGATCCGGCCCGGTATCCCCTTGACCCAAGCGACCGTGGCGTTCCAGACCCGCAGAGTTCCGGACTTTATCGAGTCCCAATGCTTGATGATGAGGCCGACCAAAGTCCAGTTGAGGAAGAACTGAAGGATCGCGTTTCCGATTCCCTTTAGCTTTCCCCACACCCAATCCCACGCCGCTTTCGTGGCGGATACGATCGTGTCCCAGTTGGCGACGATCAGGGCGACGATGCCGACCACGGCGGCGATCACGAGCGCGATCGGGCCCATGGCGAGCAGCCATGCCGCGGCCATCCGGGCACCCTGAATCAGGGACTGCGTCCCCATGAGCACCCATGCGCCCACCACTCGCAGAGCGGTCGCGCCGGCGCTCACTCCCTGCGCCACCCAACCGGCCAACATGGTGGCGTTGAGCACCACGAACCGGGCTGCTGCGGTCGCGCCTGCTGCGGTCTGCGCGGCCCATCCGGTAACGACTGCGGTCGTCGTCGTTACTGCCGTGAGGCCGAGGGCGACGAGTGTCGGCAGCATCAGGACCGTGATCACACCGGCGGCGATCGAGAGCGCCGTCGAGTGCTCCGAGATCCAGCCGACGGACGCGCGGAACGCCCCGCCGAGCCCCTTCTCGCCGAGCCAATCAGCCGCCGTTTCGAGGGCAGGCACCACGTAGGTACCGAGTACGCCGACAACCTTGTCGATCGCACCCCGCTTGAATTGCTCGAACTTGGTCGCAGCGTTGTCGCGCATCGCGTCGCCGGCCGAGTCGGTCGCGCCCTTGACGTCGCCGAGCGCCTTTACGGCGGTCGCCGGATTGAGCTTGAAAAGAGCGGCCTGCAAATCCTCGGCCTTGGTGCCGAACAACGCGACGGCGGTCGCGTTCCTTTCGGCGGGGTCCTTGATGGCCTTGATCCGCTCAAGGACCGTACCGAGCGCCTTCGATGCTTCCGGTCCGCCCTTGGTGAAGACCTTCGCCATCTGGTCGCCGTTGAGGCCGATCGACGCGAAAGCCTCGACGGACGTTTTACTCATGTCCTTCGAGCGGATCGCGAATTCCTTTAGGGCGTCGGCGACCGTATCGGCGTCGCGCGCACCGCCCTGTAGGCCCTGCTGCATCAGACCCATTGCGGTCTGTGCGTCGAGCCCCAAGTCGCGGAATTGAGTCGGATACTCGGAGAAAGTATCCAACAGGTCTTCGGCGGAATTCGTGCCGTTCTGTGTCCCCTTGACGAGGACGTCCATCGCCTCTTCGGCGTTCTTCGCAATGCCGGATTTCAGCATCACGCCGACCGCGCGGGACACCTTGCCGACGTCCTCGCCCATCACGGCCGCCGTATCGGCGACCTGTGTCGCCATGCTCTTGATCTGGCCCTGCGTCGCCTCGGGGGGCAAGAGCCCCTGCTGCGCAATGCCCTTGAGGATCTCGGCACCGTCGGCGACGTTGTCGACGATCGCGCCCGAGTAGAGCTGTCCGGCGACTGCGCCGTACTCCTTCGCGACGGCGCCGCTCGTGCCGAGCTGTGCCTGCAACTTCCCGGCGATCTTCTGCCGGTCCATGGCCTCACCGACACCGGCCATGAGCGCCGCGCCGATGCCCGCGCCGATCGCCGCAGCAGCAAAGCCCTTGAGCGCGGTTCCCATGCCCGAGGACGCGCGGTCGGCACCGTCGGCCGCGCCCTCGGCGAGCCCGTCGCCGAGGCTGTCGCCGGCCCGCTCGCCGGCTCGGTCCGCCGCGGCGGCGATCTGATCGCCGCCCGCCTGCACCGCCGCGCGGGCGCGGTCCATGCCCGCGCCCGCCCCCGAGTCGTCGATGACGACCGTCGCGGCGAGCTCGCCCACCATGAGCGCCAAAGTGGCTCACCTCCTGGTGGTCGTGCCTCCCGTCGGGGAGGCGTCAGGCGGAGGTGTGAGCACCCGCGCGAGGCGGGATTCAGCGCTGAGCAGGGCGAGGACGCGCACGCGCAGCCATCGCCACGACCGGGATTGCAGCAGGCCCGTGGTGCCTAGATCGATTCCGTAGACCTCGTGCAGATCGGCCTCGACGAGCGGCCACTCGGTGAGGATCTGCGCCCACGTCAGTGAGGCTTGCGGCCCTTCTTGCCCTTTCCTCGGGCGGGTACCGGGCGGGTACTCGTACCACTCGTAGAGCCCCGACTCGACGTCGAGCTCGCCGCACCCGATCGGTTCCGGCGAGCTGCTCGGTTCGGGGCCAGACGAGAAGGGTCGCCGGCCGCGTTCCAGTACCGCTCTGCGGCGGTCTTGTCCTGCGCGATCCACACCATGGAGGTGATCGCGGCGTGCTTGAGGGCGGGCCACTTCACGCCGTCGCCGACCAACTCATCGTGAGCGGGTCCGAGTACCTCGCGGTACAGGTCGCGCTCGGCGGCGTCGCCGAGCACCTGCTCGTCGGCGCGACCGCCGTCGGCCGCTACTGCTGCGGCGTTGATCAGGGCCTGCGTCCGCAGACCGATCTCGGCGGACGGCGCGGGCACGGTGTAGATCTTCCCGCCGATGGGAAGTTCGAGCAGCTCGTCGAGCAGCTCGTCGAGGGCATCGAATCCCACTACGCATCACCCCCGGCCTTGAGCGTCTTGGACTCGGCGGCGGCGAACGTGCCCCCGCCGGCGACCGGATTCGTGATCTCGATCAGCGGGCCGGACCCGGTCAAGGTGACCTTGATCGTGTCGACCTCGTCCGGTCCGCCCCCGTCCGGCTCCCACGTCACGAGCGCCGTACCTTCCTGGGCGTCGTCGGCGCCGTTGCGGTCGTAGTACCGCACCCGTACGTAGCTCTTGGCACCGAACGCGCGGCTCGCCTTCCTGAGCGCTTCCTGCGCGGCGTTGAACACACCGGTCGTCGGGTGTGCGCGGTGCGCGAGGGTGGCCTCGATCGACCACGCGAGCATGGTCACGGCCTGCTCGCTCCACCCCTCGGCGTCGTAGGTGGTCACCTCCTGCTGAGTCGGTTCGATCTTCGGGGTGAACTCGGTGATCCCAGGGACCAGCGACCACACGGGAGTTGCGGGGACTGTGCCTGTATCCAGTTCGAGGCGGTACCGGCGCGCGAGCGCGGTCACTGTCTCGGCCGGGGGCGTCGGGGTGCTCAACGGCGCCTCCTTCTATTCGAGATGGGGGGCCGCGCGATGCGCGCGGGCGTAGTAGTTGGCGCTTCGCTCCCAGCGGCCCGAGGCGTCCGTGCCGATCGGGGCGGCCGAGACGCGATACACGAGCTGGACCGGCACCGCCCCGAACTGGTGCGGGCCGCTGCCTTGCAGCAGCTCGTGCACCTGGTCGTCGAGGGCGTCGACCTGGCGGGGGTCAGCGCCCGCGCGGGTGCGGACCTGAATCCCGGTGGTCGTGTCGGTCAGCACCGACGAGTCGGTGACCGGATAGGCGGCCAGACAGATGCACCGGTCGGGGGCGGGGGGAAGCGCCGCGATCGTGATCGCGGTCTCGTCGGCGGCGTACGGGCCGTCGGGGCGGTAGATGCCGACGCCGGCGGAGTGCAGCAGGCGGGCGAGACCGTCGAGCAGGTCGACGGTGTAGGTCATCGCAGCGCGCGCCGGACCTGCGCGGCGATCAGGGCCTGCACCTCGGGAGCCGTCTCGGGCAGAACGCCCTCAAGGAACTTCGCGGTTCGCCCGGGGGCGTGCCGCGCGGTCATGTCCTCGTGGACCCTGCGCGCGTACGGGGTGTCGTAGCTGACGGCGGCGGTCATCTGCTGCTCGTCGACCGACGTCGCCCCGCTCCGTTCGAGGGTGCCCTCGGCGATCGGCACGCGCTGCCTGCTCGCGGCGAGGACGTGCTCGGCACCGAGGAGTAGGCCCCGGGTCGCGGCGGCGCGGATCGCGGCGGTTGCGGCGTCACCGTTCCACCGGAGTCGGGCGCGGCTCATTCACACATCACCTCCGTGGAAGCGGGGACCGGCAGGCCCGGGGCGGTGTGCGAGGCGGTGGTGATCGCCGTTGTGATCCGGCCCCCGGGCAGCGTCACGCGCGAGCCCGGAGGACAGTCCAGAGCGGGGGCGGCGATGATCTGCACGGTGCTCGTGACCTCGCGGCCGTCCGTCGCACGGACCATGCGGACCGCCTCGCCGACGAGCGCGGGGTGCTCGACGAGCGGGCCGTACGTCGGCCCGTACGCGCCGTCGCCGAGATAGGGCTCGACGCCGATCCGGTGCCGTAGCAGGGACGGCGGAACTCGGGTCACCACGTCACCACCCGCCCCGGGGTCAGACCGGCACGGCGCAGCGCGCGGGCGGCGCGGGGGGCGAGCTCGACGCCGGACGCTCCGGACGTCGAGGCGGCGCGGCCGGACAGGCTCACAGGACCGATCGAGACCGAGTCCCACTTGCCCGCCGCGCCCGTGCCGTCGTCGCCGGCGGCGAGCCAGTATTCGACCTGCGCGCATGTCGCCGAGCCGAGGGCGGCGGCGATCTGCGGGTCGGTCGGGTCGCCGTCGTCGTCGACGGGGTAGATCGCGGTCAGCAGCGCCGAGTCGATGTCCTCGCCCGCCCGCGCGAGCAGGTGCTCGGCCTCGGTCGGTGCGGGAGCGCCGAGCCATGCGGCGAGCTGCTCGGGGGTGGCGTAGGGCTGTCGGGCCAAGGTCACCCCCTCGCGCGCCGAGGACCGGAACGGCCCGCCGACTTGGTGTCTGGCGGGCCGTCCGGTTCGGTGACGTCGTCATCGAGCAGCTCGACGTCGTACCCGGCGCCCTGGCAGTACCCGATGATCGCGACGTCGCTCGTGGTGGCGGTGCCGTTGATGAAGTGGAGACCGCCGGGGCCGTCGCCGGTGAAGTCGCCGAGAGGGGCGGTGAGGCGCACGTTCATGGGCATCACGCGCTCTTGATGTTGCGCAGGACTGCCGCGGCGCGGGTGGCCTTGAGGACCGGGGCGAGCGGCCCCATCTCGACCTCGCCGAGCTTGACCGCACCGGCGCTGTTGAAGTCGGGAAGCCACGTCTGCACGAGCGGGACGGACGCGACCGAGGCCCCGTGGAACCCGTCGAGTCCGTACCGGATCGCGTAGAGGTCGCCGAGGCCGGTCACGTTGCCACCGGTCGCGGCGCCGTCCGGATCGCGGGTGACGAGCCCGATCACTGGGGTGTTGCTGCCCGCCTTGCTCTTGAGGTCGATCAAGGGGATTCCGTTGTACGCCGTGATCGGGCGGCCGAACGCGTCCGTGGACTTGTCGATCTGATCCGTCCACGCCGCCACGGTCTTGAAGAGCGCGAGCGTCTTCGCGTTGCCGTAGATCACATCCGGGGTGTCATCCATGCTGGCGAGCCACGCGTCGATGTGCCGCTGCGCGGCGAGCGCGCCGGCCTTGTCGCCGATCGTGGTCCAGTCGAGGTAACCGGACGCGACGCCGTTCGAGAGCGGCAGGTACTCGGTGTCGGTCCCGGTGAGGATCTTCGACAGACCGTCGAACCCGTTCGTCTCGGTGGCCTTGTCACCGTTGATCACGGCGTCGGCGAACTTCGCGCGCGATGCCTTGATCTTCTGCGACATGTTCAGCGCGACCGCCCCGGAGGCGGCCGGGCCGATGCGAGAGATCACACGGTCGATCCGGAAGCTACCGCCGAGCGGCGAGAGGTCGACCGTGTACCGCTGCGAGGTGACCTCGGCCGGGGTGTACTCGGTGTTCAGCGCTCGGAACTCGGCGTTCGCCTGCGTGATCAGACGCCGGTATCCGTAGGTCAGGGTGTCGCCGCCACCGGTGGGGTTCACGGTGTCGTCGAAAGTCAGTCGGTCGAGGATGTCCGAGGACTTGCGGAACTCGTCGATGACGTTCAGATCGACGTCGTCGACAGCGTTGTTCCGGGCCTCGGCGAGAGAGGTGGGCAAAGGTTTCTCCTGGGAAGGTCAGCCGCTGCTCAGGCGGGCGGCGACGGCGTCGTGCAGGGTGGTCGCGCGGCGCTCGCTGGCGGGCGGGCCGTTGAACTCCCCGCCCCCGCGCGGCGGTCCGCTTGGGGCAGCGCGGTACAGGTCGGGGTCGGCGTCCACGGCCGCTTTGATCGCGGCGGTGAGCTTGTCGCCGAACTTCGCGTCGAGCGGGTCGAGGTCGGCGACCGAGGCGAGGAACGAGCGGGAGTTCAGCAGGCGGTCACCGCGCGCGCCTTGGTCGGCGGCGACTCGCGCGACGGCGAGCTCGACGCGTGCGGACCGCAGCTCGGTCGCGTGCTCGGACAGCAGCCGGTCGCGCTCGGCGACGGCGGCGGCCAGGGCGGCGGGGTCCTGCTCGGTCGCGCCGCCGGGGTTGAGCGCCTTGGTCACGGCATCGAGGGCGACGCGTAGTTCGTCGCGCTCGGCCGCAGCCTGCTCGGCGCGGGTGGTCGCTTCGGCGAGCTGCTGCTCGGCGGCGGGGTCGGATGCCGGCGGCGCGGCCGGGTTCGGTGCGGGGGCGGGGCCGCCGGTAGGCGCGGGCGGCGCGGCGGGGTCGCCGCCCTCGCCCGAGCCGCCCCGGATGGGCCAGATCGGGCGCCCGTCCTGGCGGCGGCCGAGGGCGCGGTCGCCGGTTCGCGGGTGGACCGGCAGGGAGTCGTCGAGGGTGTGCTCGGTCATGAGTGCTCGGCCCTCCGGGGGCGTGGTGCGGGCATGAAAAAGGGGCCGCCCCGACGGGACGGCCCTTTGAGAGGGAATGGGGGCGGCTACGGCCCCCGCTCGGCGGCGGCGTAGCCACGCACCCAAGCGGCGGTCAGCCGCAAATCGTTGAAGCGGGGGCAGACGGTCGCCGGGCGACCGGCCCGCGCGGCGGCAAGCCCGGCTTGCCGAGCCCGCAGCGCGTCCTCGCGGAAGCCCAAGCGACCACCCCCTCGTACTGGGTTTCTCGGCGGCGGACGTCACCCGCTACCGAGGACAGCGCTAGTTGTCTCCGGCCGCACCGGTCTTGCGGACGATCAGCACCACGACGGCACGGGCGTGGTTGGCCACGGCGCGCAGGTGGTCGGTGATCGTCTCCGCCTCCTGCTTGGCCTCGTTGCCACAGGGCGCGTACGGGTCGGACGCCACGGCGACAAGCGAGACGGTGCCCAGCGCGAGCGGAATGATCTGCGTGAGGTCGAACACGGGTTTCCCCCTGGATGAGTTGCGATCGTCGATGGTGTGCGCCGGGCGCCTCGGCACAACATCAGATTGGCCACCACGGACCAAGATCGCAATTCAAGTTTTCGCAGGTCAGAGGACTTTAGCGAATACCAGCGTCTACCCTGACAACGTCAGGGTAGACCTGATATTCACTAATTTTCCGAGAATTCGACATTAACGTGAGCGGGATCACATCGGGAATTGAGTGATAGTCAGATAAGCGAAAGGCGCCTAGAACTTGCGCCGTTGATTCTCGCGTGCATTTCGAGCGGTCGCACCTGCGCCGGTGCGGACGCCGGTCACCTGCTCGGTGAACTCGGCGAAGGTGAGGCGCGGCGAGGTGTCTTCCCAAAACCTGATCAGGTCCTCGCTCGCCCGTGCGTACGCGACGTGGGAGGGGCCCGAGAACAGGCTGCGCGGGTCGACGCCGGCGGACTCGGCGCGGCGGTTGAGCATGTGGCCTCGGGTCGCGTTCTCGGCGGCGAGCCACTGCACGTAGATGTGCTCGTCGTACATCTCGCGTATCTCGGCGCGGCTGTACGCCTCGCGTGCCGATCGTGCTTCGAGCTCGCGCTCGTACACCCATCGCTCGGTGGCGGACATGTGCTCGGTGCCGTCCGGGCCGCGCTCGACGTCGGAGCCGTACGGGCCCCACTCGTCGGGATCGGCGGGCGGTGGATCGTCGAGGCGGACCGGATGCATCGCTTCGTCGAGGGCGTCCCGCGCGGCGAGAGTGTCGGTAACCGTCGCCCCTGCCGGTGGCGGGGGCGGTGCGGGCGGGTGCCGCCGGTCGATCTCGGCGGCGATCCGGGCCGAGTCGTCCGGGCTCGCGTAGCGGATGCCCCACACGAGCAGCTCGTCGTCGAGCCCCGACATGTCGGCGGTGAGCCGACCGCCGGGGAACAGCTCGTCGAGGGCGCGGCGGCGGTGCACCTCGGCACCGATCGCCGGTCGGTCCTCGGGGACGTTGCGGGCGCGGGCGGCGAGGTCCCGCTCGGACATGCCGAGGAGATCGCGACGGATCTCGGGCATGGCGGCGTCGAGGTCGCGCCGGTCCGCCTCGGCCATGACGCGCAGCATCTGCTCGTCGTCGAGGTGGGTCGCGATCCGGGCGAGCTCGTCGTCGCTGAACGGGGCGAGGCTGTCGACCATGCGCCCGCCGGGGCGGATGCGGTCGAGCAGGTCTTGCTCGTCGCGGCGGTCGCCCTCGGCTCGGATGCGGTCGAGGTCTCGGCCGTCGAGCACTCCGGGCCGGATCGCTGCGCCGAGCTCGGCGTCGGTCATCTCGGGCAGGGTGCGGTCGTCGCCCGCCCGTACGCGCGCGGCCTCGACCGCATCGCGTGGCGGGACCGGCGCGGTCGAGGGGAGGTTGCTCGCCCCGGGCTGCTCGCGCTCGCGCCGGCGGATGAGCTCGGGGTGCGCGGCCAGGTGCTCGCGCATCTTGCCTTGGTAGGCGCGCACGCGTGCCTCGGCCGCGCGCTTGCCCTCGGGTGTGAGGGCCGAGGCGCTGCGGTTCTTCCACTTCCTGATGGCGCGCTCGATCGCGCGCTGCCGTTGGGATGCGGCGTATCCGTCGGGGTCCTCGGAGTGCTCGACCGGTGTCCGGGTCACCCCGGGTAGGTAGGCGCTCGTCGAGTGCCGACAGTTGGGGTGTTGCAGTCCGTGCCGCCGCGCGTCGTCCAGCGATCCGGCGACATCCACCCGCACGATGCGGTCGTCGTCGGTGGCGTGCTCCATCTCCACCGTTCGGGCGCCGCCCGGTCCGTCGAGGCTCAAGACCTTGCCCTCGAACGGGGCGCAGAGCGGGCACTCGTGCGGGGCGTTGGAGACGATCACCAGGGAGATTCCGGCGGCGCGCAGCTTGTCGCCGTGCGCTTCGACCGCAGCGCGACCGACGGCCGTCCGCACGGCCATCTCGGCGTAAGAGGTCATCTGCCACGACCGGCCGCGACGGTCGACAAAGCTGCGCAGCCCCCGGTCGGCGAACCGTGCCATCGCCGATTGGGTGGCCTGCCGGCGGGTGTCCACCCCGAGGAGCGGCGTCGCCGCCGACTCGGCGATCACCTGCCGGTATCCGTCCTCGACGCCGCGCAGAATTCCGCGATGCGTCTCGGTGACGAGCTCGATCGTCTCGGCTGCGAGCCGGTCAACGGCGCGGGCGCCCGGGGTGCTCTCGGCGATCCGGCGCGCATCGGCGTCGGAGAGCGCGCCGAGCTCGGCGAGCCCAGCGCGGGCGCCGACGTCGTACGCCTCGGTCACGGCCGAGAACACCTCAAGCTGCATGGCCGAGCCGAGAGCGTCGACTACGCCCTGCGCCGCACGGCGTAGCGGCTGGATGTCGCGCAGCTTGGCGACCGCCCACCCCGGGGCCTCGAACCCGCCGTCGAGCTGCCGGGCGACGAGCGCGAGCAGCCGCTGCTCGGCGTCCCCGTAGAGATCGCGGACGGCGGCCGAGAGATCCTCGGCCATGGCGGGTTGAATCGGCATGACACCCCCCCCGCACGAGCTACAGCAGCGCCCCGGATTGCATGGGGTCGGGGACGGCGGCGCCGCTCTCCAAGAGGATGCGGTCGGTCTCTTCCTTCACGTCGACCAAGTCCCACTCGGGATGCAGTATCCGAACCTTGGTCAACACCGAGACCGCTTGTGCCTGTTGGAGCAGGGACAGGGTCTGTGCGAGCGAGGAAGCGTCCTCGCTGATCGAGTCCCCGAACGCGACCGTCGGCCGCTCGGGCACGATGCGAGGGGTGAAGAACTGCCGGTCGAGGAGCAGCATCACGAGCAGCATGTCGACGACCGGCGGCGACCAGTAACGCACCTTCTTTCCGCGCGTGGTCATGGACCGGCGCTCGCGCGCTTTGACCTCGGTCGCCGTGATCGCGCCGCTCTGGTCACCGAGGCCGAACGTCGCCACCGAATAGCCGGCGCTCTGTACGGCCTGTCGCGTGATCGCGGTCGAGGTCCGCTCGTGCTCGTCGACCCTGATCGCGAACTGCGAGAGGGTGATCTGATTCGCGCCCGCCTCGGTCGGCGGGATGTTCAAGAGCTGCCAGATCTCGCGATCTTGGTCGAACGACGATCCCTCTCCGGGGCCGTGATCGTGCAGGTATCCATCGGGTACGAGCAGCCGCGCGCGGGCGAGCCGCAGGTCGCGAATCCAACTCGTCCATGTCGTGTCGAGCGAGTCGAACAAGTCGTACACCGGCGCGGCGTAGTCGCTGCGCCCGAACACCGAGCCACGGTTGCGGCGGTTCGGTCGGATGTTGGGACAGTAGGCGGCGGTGAGCTGCTCGATCCCCGTCTTGATCGCGTCGCCCTCGGGGCCGAGAGAGGCGGCCAGGTCGGCGACCTCGACGTGCTCGGTCAGGGGAACCCGTACGCCGAGGCCGTCCGCCGACCCCTGGTAGAGACCGTGTAGGACGCGCCCCGACTCGTGCCGTTCGAGGTGTCGCCACACGGTGGCCGAGGTCGAGGCGAGCTCGCGCCAGAACGTCACGGCGGCGAGCTGCCCCCACCGGAATTCCGGCACGGCGGCATCGGGGTGGACGCTGGTCAGCAGCGGCCGGTCGGCAAGGGACCGATCCCATGTGACGCGCAGGTACACCGAGCCGAGAGCGGCGGCGACCTCGGCCGCTTCGAGAAGCGTGTTCGCGATGCCGTCGGACTCGGCGAGCTCGTCGAGGCGGTCCTGCGTGGCGGTGTCCGTCACGGTGAGCTCGGGCGGTTCGCTGAACAGCAGGTCGGCCGATGCGCCGACGATGTCGCCGGGCAGGGGGATGTGCAGCCGCTGCTCACGAGTGCCGGGGCGCTGCTGGCGGTCGCGCCCCCACAGACGGCGACGGCCGTCGCGGCGAACGGGGGTATCGCGGTAGACGGCGGTCAGCTTGTCGTGATCACCGGAGTACCAAGCGTCGTCGACCTTGATTTCGGCGTAGTGGCGGGCGAGTTGCTGCGGCGGCCATACGGCGCCGTTATCGGGCAGGGGCACAGTGCACCCCCCGCCGTCGTCGTGTCCGTGCGCGCGCCGTCGAGCAGCGGCGGCAGTGTCGGGTGCCGTTCGGGGCGACGTAGGTCGTCGCCGAGTCGAACGCGTGCCCTCGGGCGCAATGCGTCTGTCGGGCACGGCGGGCCGCCGGGCTCACACCGCGCAGGATGTTGGTCCGGTGGGAGACCACTTCGAGGTGGTCGGGGTTCACGCAGTGCCGCCGGCGGCACAGGTGGTCGATCACCAGTCCCTCGGGGATCGCCCCGCGCGTGAGGGTGTAGGCGACCCGGTGCGCGTACTGCGGGCGGCCCTCGACCTTGAACTGCCCGTACCCGTTGGGCTTGACGTGCCCGTTCCAGTCCCAACAGCCGAGGGGGCCGTCGACGATCTTCGCGAGGAACCGGTCAGTTAGCGCAGATCGCACGCGATCACCCCCCTCGGCGGTCGGGCCCGGGGCGCGGCGAGGCGGCGGGGCGGGGTGGGGGGAGGTTCAGGCGGCGGTCGTCAGCAGGCCGCGCCACTCGTGCGCGGTGCTGTGCACGACGTACCGCAGCGCATCGACCGAGTGATCGTTCAGCTTCACCGGCCGGTCTTCACCACGGGCCGCCGCTTCGTCCGACCACACGTATTCGGGGAGCTCGGCGAGCAGCCCCTCGCATGACTCATGGATGAACAGCAGGCCGGCGTCGAGCGCGGTCGCCACACTGCGGATTCCGTCGAGCACGTCGTTCTTTGCCTTTGTCACCCCGGGGTGACCGTCCGCCCACAACTGCGTGGAAAAGCTCGACGCCGAGGGGTCGACGAAAGTCCACTCGGCCTCGACGTCCTGCTCGGCGAGCCACGCGCGAACCGCTTTGCTGTACTGCGCGTCGGTCAACTGCCTGTGCCGTGCACGGGAGTCGTGACGCCACTCGCTCGTGACGTACAGGCGCCCGTCGTCGCCGAGCCCGAGCAGCAATGCCGAGAACGGGTTCACGGTGCCGTAGTCCACCCCGGTCCAGTACCGGCGCATCGGAGGGAGCTCGGTCACGACGTGGCGCTGCTCGTCGTACATGTCGAACACCGAGCCCTCGGCGATCACCCATGCGCCGTCGATCATCCGACGCCGCCACAGGCCCGAGTATTCGGCGGCCAGGGCGGCGACGTACGCCGGGCTCAAGCTCGGGTTGTCGGCGAGCCGGAAGTGCCACGACGCGAGGTCGAGCTCGGCCTGTCGGTCCAGATAGTTGACCTTGAGCCAGTGTCGCGGCGAGTCGGGGTTCGTCGTGCCGAGCAGCCTTGCCCCGGGCACGGACAGTCGGGCGAGCAACTGAACAAAGAAGCCCTCGGGGAGCAAGGTCACCTCGTCGCAGTAGGCGAGCGAGGCGGTCAGGCCGCGCAGCCTGCCCTCGGCCCGAGCGTCGCTCGCGCCCACAAGGTGCACGACGCGACCGAGGATGACCGCCGTCGTCGCCCCGCGCGTATGGCGCACCTCCGCCGCGGCGGGCCCGAACAGGGCGGGGTCCGCCAAGGGTTCGAGGCAGTTCCGTTCGATCGTCTGGAGACTGCGCCCCACGATCAGGATCAGCCCGGACGCCGGCGCGCGGCGCACGGCGAGCAGGAAGGCCAGCAACGACGCGATCGTCTTCCCCGAGCGCACACTGCCGTGCCACAGGCAGATACGGGTGGTGGCCTCGCGGATCGAGCGAACTTGCTTGTCGGACAGAGGCGGCGGCGAGGCGCTCACCCCCCGTCGGAGTCGTCTCCCGTAGGCCCGAGCAGGGCGTCGGCGAGGCGGTCGAGCATCGAGCCCCCGGTGCTCCCGGTGCCTGTCTGGCGGGCGAGCTCGGCGACCTTGGCGTGTACCTCGGTCAGCGCGCGGGCGGCCGTCGCGTAGTCGCGTGCGTCGCGCGCCGAGTCGGCCTCGCCGACCCGCTCAACCTGATTCAGGGCACCGTCGAGGGCGGTGTCGGCGAGCTGCTCGCGTCGTGCGGCGGCGTCGGCGCGGCGGGCCTCGGTGGCGGCGGCGACTCGTGCCCCGCCGCTGAACGCGAGGCCGAGGTCGGCGGCGATCTTCGAGACGGTGGCGGCACTGCGCCCGGTCGTCCGGGCGATGGCGTTGCGGGACTTGCCCTCGGAGTGCAGGCGGCGGACCGCTTCCCGGTCGGTGTCGGTGATCGGGTCGGCCATCGTCACCCCCTAACCGATCAGTTCGTACTACAGGGGGTCAAGTGGTGCGCCAGTATGTGTGAGTGGAGATCGCAGAGCTTGTCTTGAAGTACGTCGAGGCCCTGGTCTGGCCCTTGGTGGCTGTGGTACTCGCGTGGTCGTTCCGTCGCCATCTAAAGCGCGCATTTGATCGGATGACCCGGCTGGAAACGCCCGCCGGGGCGATTGAGTTTGCGGAAGAGGCCGCGCGGACGTTTGAGGAGGTAGAGGGCTCTAGTGCCGTCCAAGCCGGTGAGGGCGAGACGGTGTACGGCGGCACGTTGATGCACAGTGCCGGGGGTCATGCTCGGCAGCGTGATGAACCCATCAATCAAGCACTGGAGTTGATCGCGACCTCACCGGACAGCGCCGTGATGATCGCGTGGCGTGCAGTCGAAACGACGCTCCGGAAGGCGGCCCTTCAACTTCCGCAGGGCGCCGAGAATCAGCGCTATTTCGTCGCATCAAAAGCCATTCGCGAGCTGACCGACCGCGGTCTGCTGTCGCCCCACATGGCCAACACGATGACGAACCTGTCTCGCCTGCGTGCGCGGGTTTCACACGGCGATCACACCGTTCTGCCCGACGCAGCGTTTGACTACGTAGCAAGCTGCGAGCTGGTTCTCGGGCAGCTTGAAGCGATCTCGAACCTTGGCCCCGCCGCATAGCCGATCGCCCCGCCAGCGGAGGATGGTGGCGGGGCATAGGAACGCTGATTGTTTCCGGGCACGCCAGAGGCGCTCCCGACTTTAGGTCACGAACGGATAACGGCGCAAGCCCCTTTGCTGGCATGTTCGGCCCCTTCGGCAGATCTCAGGACAGGCAGACAGGCAGCGCCGTACGGTCGGTTTATCACCTCCCTAGTGTCCTGAGTCGCTAGTTCGCTTGCGGTTGTAGGGTGGAACGATGCCTGGTCCGAAGCCGTTGCCGCTGGAGCTGTCCGACCATGAACGCCGGGTACTGAAAGGCTGGTTGCGCAAGCAGACCGCGTCTCAGGCACTGGTGCTCCGGTCGAGGATCGTGATGGCATGTGCTGGAGGACTGTCGAACGCGCGGGTCGCGGATGACCTGGGCGTCTCGCGGGAGACCGTACGCAAGTGGCGGTCCCGGTTCGCCGCGGACCGGCTGGAGGGCCTGGTGGACCGGCCGCGTTCGGGGGCGCCGCGGAGGATCACGGACGAGCAGGTCGAAGCCCTGGTGGCCAGGACCCTTGGCCAGGCGCCGCCGACGGGTGACTCGCACTGGTCGACGCGTTCGATGGCCGAGGCGGAGGGCATGTCGCAGTCGGCTGTCTCGCGGGTCTGGCGGGCCTTCGG